>JBJMII010000084.1:0-21326 GCA_045806925.1 Mycobacteriales bacterium | reverse complement strand
GCCGCCGCCACGCCGCCGGCCGCCGCACCGGCGGCCGCCGCTCCCGCCCCGATCACCCCGCGCGCGTCCAGCCGGGTGGACGGGACCCGGATCTGCGCCGGGCGCGCCGCCGCGGCGGCCGTCGACGCGGCCCGCCGGACCAGCCCGGTCGGCCCGCGCGACTCCTCCCACGGCGCGATCACCACGCCGCCGGCGTCACCGTCGACCACCGCCGCCTCCAGCCCGCGCCGGCGGCCGAAGAACCCGCCGCCGCCACCCCGCTCGTACCAGCTGCGGTCACCCAGCGCGAACGCCATCCGCCCGGTGGTCACCATCGTGGTGAGCTTGCGGAACGGCCGGGTCAGGTACCACATGACGACCGTGACCACACCGACCAGCACCAGCCGCAGCCATGCCGGCAGCGAGGTGGCCGGATCCAGGATCGCCGCGTCCACCCGGATCACCAGCAGCACGGACAGCGTGAAGAGGATGCCGTTGAGGATCGCCGCCGCCACCACCCGGCCGGACGCGACCACGATGCCGCGCAGCGGGAAGAAGGCGCCCGCGGTGAGCAGCGCCGGCGCGAAGATCACCGCGAACCGGATCACCAGGTACGCCGCGATCAGGATGAGCCCGCCGACCAGCAGGAACGGGGCCATCAGCAGCACCCCGACGTCGGCCAGGATGGACGCCTCCAGCGAGGCGCTGCCGTGCCCGGCGACGCACTGGTACGCGGCCGGGTCCTCGTCCTTGACCTTGCCGGCCACGTCCTCGAAGCGCTTCTGCTTCGCCTCGGTGACCTGCGCGCCGTCCGTCCGGGCCCGCTGCGCCTCCGCCCAGCTCAGCGCCTGGGCCTGCAGCAGGTCCTTGCCGTGCGCGGCGGCGCCGCGGCTGTCCGGGTCGCAGAACTCGCCCATCAGCCACATGCGGTAGAGGAACGGGCCGTAGAGCAGGTTGGCGACCTGGTCGCCGGGCTCGCCGTCCGCTCCGGTGATGCCGGCGGACACCACGCCGACGCCCTTGCTGATGATCGTGTCGGCGGCGTGCCCGGCGCGCACCGGCCAGGCGAACAGCGCGGCCGCCAGCACGGTGACCAGCAGGCACCAGCCGATCGCGGTGGTCGACTCGGACACCCGCTGCCGGGTGGCCTGGGCCATCAGCAGCAGGCCGGTGAGCATCACCGCCAGCGGGAAGAGCGGGGTGTAGATCGCCTTGCGCAGCTGGTCGGTCAGGTTCTTCAGCAGCGGATCGAAGGCGGACAGGTACGTCGGCTCCAGCGCGGCCTGGGAGACGCCGGCCAGCGCGGCGACGGTCGCCTTCGCCGGGATGAACATCAGCCGCGCGGCCCAGGTGGAGACCGACCCGCTCGGGTCGCGCGCGGCGCCACCGCAGCCGAGGTCGTAGGCGTACCAGGACAGGCCGGCGAGGCCGTACTGCTGGTACGGGGTGGTCTTCGCGTCCGCGGCGAACGGGTCCTCGGTCGGCGGCACCGGGTCGGGGGTGGACATGAAGAAGCCGGTGATGCCCTGCCGCGGCGACTCCGGGGTGGGCGGCGTGGTGCAGCCGCCGACGCCGGGCAGCGCGGCGGCGGCGGCGCCCGGCGCGACGGCGAGCGCCGAGCACGCGAGCAGCAGCGCACCGACCACCCGCACCAGCGCCCTCTGCCGGGGCCGGCGCGGGGGAGCAGACCCCCCTCTCCCGCGACTACGTCTCTGCTTCGCCTCGCGAAGCAGAGACGTAGTCCGCGCGGGGGGTTGTCCCTGCCGGGTGGAGTAGTCGGCGTTGCTGCGTCTCTGCTTCGCCTCGCGAAGCAGAGACGCAGTCCGCGCGGGGGGTTGTCCCTGCCGGGTGGAGTAGTCGGCGTTGCTGCGTCTCTGCTCCGCCTCGCGAAGCAGAGACGTAGCCGCCGGGAGAGGGTGTCCCGCTCCGGCCCGGCGGCCGAGCCGGTCGAGCGCGCGCGCCGCCGCCCGGCCCGCGGCCAGCGCCGGCGCGCCGAGCGAGCCGCTCACGCACTCACCCGGTCGTCCGTGAACTCGGCATAGTCGTCCACTGTGGACGGATCGGTGTCCGCCTCGCCCGGCTGCCGGGCGTCCGTGTTCACCACCGCCAGCAGCTCCGCGTCGTACGACAGGTCGGCCACGAAGCGGTCGACGTTGCCGTCCGCATCCCGGAAGACGAACTCCCGGTAGTCCGGCGGCCTCCCGTCCGGACCGGGCTGCGACAGCGTGCCGACAGCGTGCTCGTACCCGGCGTCGGTGGGCACGCCGAGCAGCCGCAGCGCGTCGGCAGCGACCCGCTCGTCCTCGATTCGGCCGACGAAGGACGCGGCCACGTGGTTGGCGACGTCCATGTTCAGCGTGTCCGCCGGGTCCTGGGAGGCGGCCAGGCAGCAGACGTTGTACTTGCGGGTGTCCCGGCCGACCCGCTGGAACAGCGCCCGGCCCACCGGCCACATGGCCAGGAAGTGGCACTCGTCCAGCGCCAGCACCTTGCGGACGTGCCGGGGCAGGCCGTAGACGGCGCGGGTGGCGTACCAGGAGGCGAGGTGCAGCGCCGGCACGCTCATCCGCTCGGTGAAGGACCAGTGCTCGCGTGGCACCGCGGGGTTGGGCAGCACCAGGCCGCTCATCGTGATCACGGTGAGCACCGCCTCGGTGTGCGGCTGCCGCTCGGCCAGCTCCTGCCCGTGCGGGGTCAGCGGCGGGAAGAAGAGCCGGCCCTGCCGGGTCTCCGCGGTGTCCGCCAGCAGGTCGCCGAGGGTCTGCGCGTGCATCGCCGCGGCCTCGTCGCGCAGCCGCCGGTAGGACTCGTCGGCCGGGTCCACAGGCGAGCCGTCGAAGCGGAGCCCGGCGTACTCCCGCAGCCGCCATATCACCGCCCAGTAGTTGCGGTCCCGCTCGGCGCCGACCTCGCGGATGGCCCGCAGCAGCAGCGGCTCGGTGTGCGGGTTGCCGTCGATCTGGGCCGGCAGCAGCATCCGGGCGATGTCGATGGCCAGCGTCTTGCGCTCGGCGCGGGCCTCGTCGACCGCCTCGTCGTACTGGTCCGGCGAGTCGAAGTGCGCCGGCTGCGGCTCCGGCACCACCGCCCACGGCGACAGGGTGCCCGGCGGCGCCTTGGCCAGGTCGATGTGCTCGGCGAACTCGCGCAGCTCCGGCATGTCGCACAGCGCGGCCAGCGGGCCGGACGGGTCGAGCATGACGGTCCGGATGCCGCGGCGGGCCGCCTGGTAGCAGATCGCCGCCTCCAGCACCGACTTGCCGGCGCCCTGCCGGCCGACGATCGGCACCAGGCCGGAGGCCTTCTTCACCTCGGTCGAGTAGTGGCTGTCGAACATCACCGGCCGCCGCACGCTGGCCGCGATGATGCCGATCAGCGGGCCGCGCCGGTCGCCGAGCCGGGTGGACACCTGCGGCAGCCCGGCGGCGAAGTAGCGCATCGGCAGCCGCCGCCGGTACGCGGTGGAGGCGACCGGCTCGCCCGGCACGAACTCCCGGACCAGGCTGGCCTGCCCCTTGGTGAGCACGGCGTCCATGTGCCGGCGCTTGTAGAGGTCGCGCACCGCGCGGACCCGCTCCATGCACTCGGCCTCCGTGCGGCCGGCGACCGCCAGCCGATACCACCCCTCGGTCCGGGTGGAGACGAGGTCGTCGCCGTGGCTCATCTCGTCCTCGATGCGCCGGGCGTGATCGGCCTGCCGGGTCAGCGAGGCGGGCTCGTCGACGTCGTGGATCTGGTACTGCCGCTGCTGGTCGCGGATCCGCAGCAGCGCCTTGGTGACCCCGCCCCGGGTCGCCGTGCCGGCCAGGATGTCCACGGTGGACGACAGCTCGACGGAGAACGGCAGCGCGTCGGTCGCGGACAGCCACGGCCCGCGCGGGTCCGGGATCACCATCTCCGGCATCCGGCCCAGCGTGACCACCGCGACGTACGAGGTGAGCGGGTCGTGGTCTGGCCGCCGGTCCACCATCTGCACGCACCGGCCGAGCGGCGTCGGGCGGACGACGACGCCGTCGGTGAAGGCGTGCAGGTCCGTGGTCTCCCAGTTCTCGGACAGCCCGGGCGGCGACATCAAGCCGCCCGGCGCCGGCAGGCCGAGCCCGACCGAGCGGTGCAGCAGCCACTCCATCCGGCGCGGGTCGGCCGGTGCGGCGCCGATGCCGGGGGAGCCGACCACCTCGCTGATGAGCTCGACGTCCCGGTCGAGGTGGGCGAGCTCCCGGTTGCCGGCGCCGCCGGACAGGCGCTCGGTCAGCGCGGCCAGCCGGGACCGCGGGGCGATCTCGACGCCGAGGTAGACCTCCTTCTCCGCGGTGGCGGAGGTGCGCAGGTAGCGCTGCTGCGCGAGCAGGTTGTCCGACCAGGTGTTGCCGTCCGACCCGGGCAGCGGGGACGGGGTGCGGGCGTGCAGGCCGCGGGCCCAGGCCGCCACCGGGTACGGCCGGCTGGTGACCCGGATCCGGATCCGCCGGCCGGCCAGGCCGGCGTAGGCGATGCCGGCGGCGTCCACCATGCCGCGCCGGTCGCCGTCGGCGCGCCAGGCCCAGCGGGCCGGCGGCACCACGTACCAGGCGTACGCGCTGCGTCTGGTCAGCGTGATGTTGCCGGCGATCTCGCGCAGGGCGAGCGCGAGCGGAGCCGTGCGCGGCTCCTCGCGGCGGCGGGCCATCAGCGGTCCTTCCTGGCGGGGAGCAGGATGCGGGCTTCGACGGCGGCCTGCCGGTCACGGTTGTCCGCCCGGCTCCGCCGGTCCTCCTTCGGCGGGGTGGGGGCCACCCTGGTCGGCGGCCGCGCCCGGGCGGACGGCAAGGCCGCCGCCAGCACCGGGATCACGGGCTGGCGGGTCCCGGCGGGTCCCGGGACGCTCCACCCCGGCACCGGCTCGGCCTGGCCCCCGTTGCCGTCGTGGTGGCTCGCGGCGGCTGCCAGGTCCGGGGGCCACTCCGGCCGCGGCGGCCGGCCCGGGCGCCGGTCCGGCCCGACCGCGGCTTCCTCGACCGGCTCTACCACCGCTACCTCGGGCACGGGGGCGGGCTTGCGGCGGCGGCTCGCCTTGGCCTCGGCTCGCCGCCGCTGCCGGTCCCGGATCGCCAGCACCTTGGCCGGCGTGGTCCGCACCCGGACCCGGGCCGGCCGGACCAGCAGCGCGCGCTCGGCCCGGCGCCGGGCCGCCAGCGCCGCCCGCGCCTCGGCGCTGAAGAGCGCCGGCAGCGAGCGCAGCGGCCGCTCGTGGTCGACCACCAGCATCACCGCGCGGGAGAGCACCACGGACAGCCCGAGCGCCCAGACGAGCGAGCCCAGCACCCCGGCCGGCCCGCCCCCGCCGAGCGGCACCAGGATGGCGGCCGCCACCAGGAAGCAGGCCAGCCAGGTGCCCCAGGCGACGTACCGGGCCTGGATGGGCAGGGTGTACTCGTCGGGTCCGAGCCAGACGGTGTCGAACTGGTAGACCTCGTCGTCGGGTCGGACGGTCAGCGCCACAGTGTCTCCCTCCGCTGGCCGGCGCGTGGTTCAGCCGAGGATCAGGTTGACCAGGTCCTGGCCGAAGGCGAACAGCGCGCCGCCGGCGGCGATGAGCATGATGCCGAGGAAGAGGTTGACGGCGACCACCGCGTTCTCCCGGGTCCGGCCCTGGTGCGCCCGGGACATGATCACGACGGCGGCGAAGGCGAACAGCAGGGGAATGATGTACTTGACGATCCAGGCCACCACGCCGGTGGTGTTGATCGTCGGCTCAGCGGCGAGGACGTGGACCGCTAGATGCTGCACGTCCTTTGCTCCCTTCAGCGGTAACGGGACGCTGTAACGACACTACGGCACGTGAACGGCTTCTCGTAGCTGAAGTCTAGTGCGACCTTCTGACCAGCGAGGAGTCGTGCGGCGGCGGTCCGGCCGCAGATCCGTGCGCAACGCCGTGGTTGTCGATGTACGGCCCAGGATAGCGACCGGCTGAATCGCGGTCCGACCATTGCCCGGAGGGAAATCGAACGGCCTCGTCACGGCGGTACGGCCCATGGCTCACCCGTTGCGTCCCCTACACTACGTTGTGTGGTCGATTTGTCGGGGGAATCGAGCTCGGGTCCGCGCCGCAACCGGACCAGCTCAGACCGGGTCCAGCGCAGCTTCTACCTGTCCCGGGAGCTGGTCGACCGGGCCCGGGCGGCGGTGTGGGCGACGATGAGCGAGCCGGGCGAGGCGTACAACGTCAGCGAGCTCGCCGGGCGCGGGCTGGCGGCCGAGGTGCGCCGGCTGGAGGAGAACTACAACGAGGGCCGGCCGTTCCCGCCGGTGGACTCGGTGCCGTCCGGGCCGAGCCCGGCCGGCGTCGAGCGCATCCGGGCCGGAGTGCGGGCCCGCCGCCGTCGCCAACCCTGACCCCGGCCCGCTCCCGCCCGGGCGCCAGTCAGTGGCAGTCGCACTGGCCGCTCTGGTGGCCGGCGACCCAGTCCGAGTACTCGGCCGGGTCGTCCTCGTACGCGTCCAGGGCGTTGACCACGATGCTGGACACGACCTTGAGGACGTCGACCGAGGGGTTGGTCCAGACCTCGTCGAGGACCTGCTCGTTGATGGCGAGCGCGTCATAGACGGCGCCCTGCCGGGGGTCCTCCGGGCGGCCGCGCCGACGCGTGCGGCCGCGGCGGGCGGACTGCGGGGGAGGCGGCGGGGGCCGCCGGCGCGGCGGGGCCGGCGGAGTGGTGGGCGGGGGGTGCACGGCCGGTGCCGGTGCGGAGGGTGCCGGTGCGGAGGGTGCCGGTGCGGAGGGTGCCGGTGCGGAGGGTGCCGGTGCGGAGGGTGCCGGTGCGGAGGTCTCCGGCGCCGGCCGCTCCCGGGCCCAGTCCTCTAGCGGGTCGGCCGGAGCCGCGGTCGGCACCCTCGGCGGCGCCGCCGGCCCGGGCGACGCCGATCCGGACGCGGCCGGTGCGGTGGCCGGCGGTGCAGTGGCGGCCGCGGTCGAGGCTGGCGCGCCAGGGGCGGCCGAGGGGGGTGCTGCCGGCGGCCAGCCGGGAGCCGGCGCCGCGGGTCCGGACGCGGGTGGGCGCACGGCGGCGCTCGCACCGCCGAGGACGGTGCCCATCGGGGTGATCACGTCGCCGCGCGGGCTGGTCGCCGGTCGGGCTGCGGACTCCGGCGGCTTCGCCGCCTCGTCCTCCGCCCTCGCCGCCAGCGACGCCGCGAAGCTCGACCTCGGCGCGTCCAGCACCGGCTCGGGCACGGCGCCAAGACCACCGACCGGCTGCTCCGCGCCGGCCCCCGGGCCGTCCGGCCCCGCGGGCCTGCGCGCCGCCGGCCGGGCGGCACCAGCCGGGTCGCCCTCCTCACCGGGCCGCCGCTCCTCGACGACGTCCCGCTCGCCCGCCGACCGCTCGCCGCCGGCCGGTTCCTCGCCGGGGCGCTTGTCGGCCGCCGGTCCGTCAGCTGGCCGCTCGCCGCCGGCCCGCTCCTCGAGGTCCCGCTGTCGTGCCGGCGGCTCGCCGGCGGCCGGTTCTTCGCGGGCCGGCCTGTCGGCGGACTGTCCAGTGGCCGGCTGTCCAGTGGCCGGCTGTCCACTGGCCGGCTGTCCACCGGCCGGCTGCTGGTCGGCCGGCGGCTGGTCGGTGGGCTGCTGGTCGGCCGGCTGCTGGTCGGTGGGCTGCTGGTCGGTGGGCTGCTGGTCGGTGGGCTGTTGCGGGGCGGTCTGCTCCGGCTGGTCGGCCCTCGGCGGCCGCGCCGCCGGCCCGGGCGGCTGCATGCGGGCGGCGCCGGCGACCGGCTCCGCTCCGGGGCCCGGCTCCGTCACCCCATCCGTCACCCCATCCGCCACCCCATCAGCGTTCACGAGCCGCGACGCCGCCGGCCGATCGCGCGCGGCCCCGGCGGCCGGCGGGACCAGGGGCGGCGGTGCGGGCGTGCGGCTCGTCACCAGATCGGCCCGGGTGGCCCCACCGCGGGCCCGCCCGGCCGGCAGCGGCGTCACGGTCGCCGCCGGCGGCGGAGACGACGACCCCGACGACCCTGACGACGACGGGCGGGGTGTCAGCGGCGGCAGCGGCGATGGATCCGGCCGCCTCCCCGGCGGCGGCCGATCAGCCTGCCGCCCCGGCGGCGGCGACTCGCGGACCGTGACCCGCGGCTCCGCCGGCGACCCGGGCTTCGCGTACCGCGGCGGGCGCGACGGTCGGCGCGCGGGCGGGGTGGACCGGAGGGACGCGCGCAGGATCAACCAGCACCCGAGCGCCAGCAGCACCGTCCCCACCACCAGCACCAGGACTGCGAGCGGCCGTCCTCCGCCGCTCACGGCGCGGCGACGGGGACGCCACCGTCTCCCACCGGTTCACCTCCGATCTGAACGACCCCTGCCCCCCGCAACCGAATGAGTACCCACAGGATCCTGGTGGCGATCGTGGGGCGCACAAGCGCGACGGTGCCCGGTCTGGTCGAGACAGGGCACCGTGACATGATCAGCGTACGGGGTGCGCGACACGCCGCGCAGGCCGCTCAGTCGCTCGGCGGGTCGACTTCATCCGGGTCGAGTCCGAGGAGGTTCGCGACCTGCTCGACGACCACGTCGTGGACCAGGTCGGCGAGGTCGGTGCGGTCCGCCGCCCGGGCCTCCAGCGGCCGCCGGTAGACCACCACCCGCGGCGGCGTCGGCCGCCCGGCGTCGTCCGCCCCGGCCGGCAGCAGCCGGGCCAGCGGGACGGCGCCGTCCTCCACCACGTCGGTGCCGTAGACCAGGCTCTCCGGCGGTCCGTCCGGCACCGCGGGGACGTCCTCGACGGCGAACTCCACCGACTCCAGCTTGGCCGCCCACCGCCCCTCGAGGTGCTCGACCACGTCGAGCACGAGGTCGTCGAACTGCTGCGCCCGGCTCCGGGACAGCGGCACCTCGGGCGGCACCAGCCGGCCGCGCAGGCCGCGCCCGCGCCGGTCCCGGCGGCCGGCCCGCCGGTCCGCGCGCCGGGCCGGCGAGCGCGCACCGGACGGCACCTGCGTCATGCCGCGCACTGTACGCCGCACCCGCCCGGCGGAATCCTGGTCGCGACACGGCCGCGGGCCGGGGCCAGATCAGCCGTTCCGGGCCCTGTCTGCGGCTATGGTGCCGCCGTGAGCGGGATGCGGGAGGCGGGATAGCCATGGCGAGGCACGTGCGTCGCTGCTCCCGCACCGGCTGCCCCAACTCGGCCGTGGCGACGCTGACCTACGTCTACTCCGACTCCACCGCGGTCGTCGGCCCGCTGGCGACGTACGCGGAGCCCCACTCGTACGACCTGTGCGAGGAACACGCCCGGCGGCTGACCGTGCCGAAGGGCTGGGAGGTCGTCCGGCACGAGGGCGACTACAGCCTGCCGATGCCGAGCAGCGACGACCTCGAGGCGCTGGCGGACGCCGTCCGGGAAGCGGCCCGGCCGGAGCGGCGCCCGTTGCCGGTGGACGCGGGTGGTCGCGCTGACGGCGGCGGCACCGGCCGGCGCGGGCACCTGCGCGTCATCCCCAGCCCGCCCTGAGGCGGCCCGCCCTGAGGCAGGGTCGGGCGACCCGCCGCCCGCGGCGGCCGGCGGCCCACCCCGGAGTCGGTAAGGTCGGCGGATGCGTGACCTGTCGGCCATCGTCAAGGCGTACGACGTGCGCGGCGTCGTCCCGGACCAGCTCGACGAGCAGGTCGCGCGGGCGGTCGGAGCCGCCTTCGTCCGCTTCACCGGCGCGCGGCGGGTGGTGACCGCGTACGACATGCGGGAGTCCTCGGTCCCGCTGGCGGCCGCCTTCGCCGCCGGCGCGACCGCCCAGGGCGCCGACGTGGTCGACGCCGGCCTCGGCTCGACCGACCTGCTCTATTTCGCGTCCGGCTCGCTCGGCCTGCCCGGGGCGATGTTCACCGCCAGCCACAACCCGGCCCGGTACAACGGGATCAAGCTGTGCCGGGCCGGCGCGGCGCCGGTCGGGCAGGACTCCGGGCTGCGCGAGGTGCGCACGCTCGCCGAGCGGGACCTGCCGCCGGCGGCGCGGCGGGGCACCGTCGAGCGGCGCGACCTGCTGGGGCCGTACGCGGACTACCTGCGCAGGCTGGTGGACCTGACCGGGATCCGCCCGCTGACCGTCACGGTGGACGCCGGCAACGGGATGGCCGGCCACACCGTGCCGGCCGTGCTGGGCAACGGGACGCTGCCGCTTACCGTGGACCCGCTCTACTTCGAGCTCGACGGCAGCTTCCCGCACCACGAGGCCAACCCGCTGGAGCCGGCCAACCTGCGCGACCTGCAGGCCCGGGTGCGGGACACCGGTGCCGACGTCGGGCTGGCCTTCGACGGCGACGCGGACCGCTGCTTCGTGGTGGACGAGCGCGGCGAGCCGGTGTCCCCGTCCGCCATCACCGCGCTGGTTGCGGTCCGGGCGCTGGCCGCCGACCCGGGCGGCAGGATCATCCACAACCTGATCACCTCCCGGGCGGTGCCGGAGATCATCCGCGAGCACGGCGGGGTGCCGATGCGCACCCGGGTCGGCCACTCCTTCATCAAGGAGGAGATGGCCCGCACCGGTGCGGTCTTCGGCGGGGAGCACTCGGCGCACTACTACTTCCGCGACTTCTGGCGCGCCGACACCGGCATGCTCGCCGCCCTGCACGTGCTCGCCGCGCTGGGGGAGCAGCCCGGGCCGCTGTCCGAGCTGACGGCCCGGTACGAGCGGTACGTGGCGTCCGGCGAGATCAACTCCACCGTGCCGGACGTGGCCGAGCGGTCGGCGGCGGTGGAGAAGGCGTACGCGGAGCGCGACGGGGTCAGCGTCGACCACCTCGACGGGCTCACCGTGACGCTGCCGGACGGCAGCTGGTTCAACCTGCGTCCGTCCAACACCGAGCCGCTGCTGCGGCTGAACGTCGAGGCCGCGGACGCCGCCGCGATGGCGGCGCTGCGCGACGACGTGCTCGCGCTGGTACGCGACTGAGACGAAGGGGGAGACTCACGGCCATGAACCTGGACCCGGTCCTGCTGGAGATCCTGGCCTGCCCGGACGACCACGCGCCGCTCGAGGTGCACGACGAGACGTCCGAGCTCTGGTGCACGCAGTGCGACCGGGCGTACCCGGTGCAGGACGACATCCCGGTGCTGCTGCTCGACGAGGCCCGCCGCCGCGGTGCCCCCGCGCCCTAGCTGTCCGGGATGAACACCGCGCTGGACGAGTCGGTCCTGGACTCGGCGGACCGGCTCGCCGCGGCGGACCGGGACGGCCTGCTGCGCGCCCTCGCGACCGCCGGCGCGCAGATCCGGGAGAGCCTCGCCCGCACCGGCGAGGCGGACGTGGCCGTCCACCTCGGCGGGGTGCGCCCGCGCGCGGTGCTGCTGGCCGCCGACCCGCTCGCCGACGACGCCGCCGCCCTGCTGACCGCGCTGGCGGGCGGCCCGGAGGCGGCGGCGCCGATGGTCCGGCACGACGGCCCGGCGCTGCCGGCGTGGGCGGGTGCCACCGACGCGGTCCTCGCGGTGACCCAGTCGCCGACGGCCGCCGCGGTGCCGGCGCTGGCGGACGCGGCGGCCCGGCGCGGGCTGACCGTGCTCGGGGTCGGCGCCGACGAGTCCACCCTGCACGAGGCGTGCGGGCGCAACCGGGTGCCGTTCGTCGCGCTGCCTGCCGGCCGGCTGCCGCGGGCCGCACTGTGGGGCCTGCTCGCCCCGCTGCTGGTCGCCGCCGGCGAGCTGGGCCTGCTGCCCCGTACCGGGGAGGACCTGGCCCGCACCGCCGACCTGCTGGACGAGCTGGCGGAGCGGGTCCGGCCGAGCAGCGAGACGTACGGCAACCCGGCCAAGTCGCTGGCCCTCGACCTGGCCGAGTCGCAGCCGGTGCTGGTGGGCACGTCCGCCGCGGCCGGCGCGGTGGCTCGCCGGCTGGCCGGCCAGCTGGCCGAGTCCGGGCGGCCGGCGCCCTGGGGGACGTTGCCGGCCGCGGCGACCCGGCTCGGCGGTCTGCTGACCGGCAGCGACATCGCCTCCGACGACCTCTTCCGGGACCGGGCGGAGGAGCCGGGCCCGGCTCGCCCGCGGCTGGTGCTGATCCGCGACGGCGGCGAGGCGGACCACATGCAGGCGCTGGCCGACCAGCTGGTCGCCGACTGCGGGCGGCGCGGGGTCGGCGTCAGCGAGGTGGCGGCCGAGCAGGGCGCCGGGCCGGTCGGCCGGCTCGGCTCGCTGATCGGCCTGCTCGACTTCGCCGCGGCATACCTCGGGCTCGCCGCCGGCACCGGTCCGGACCAGGAGGAGACATGAGCGCGTCGGGGGGCAGCCGGGCCATCGTCGCGGCGCTGGGGGCCAACGTCGGCATCGCGGTCGCGAAGTTCGTCGGCTTCCTGATCACCGGCTCGTCCTCGATGCTCGCCGAGTCCGCGCACTCGGTGGCGGACTCCGGCAACCAGGGCCTGCTGCTGGTCGGCGGCCGGCGGGCCCGGCGGGAAGCGACCGAGGAGCATCCGTTCGGCTACGGCCGGGACCGCTACTTCTACGCCTTCGTCGTCGCGCTGGTGCTCTTCACGCTCGGCTCGCTCTTCTCCCTGTACGAGGGCTGGCACAAGCTGGACGCGCACGACGAGCTGACCCGCCCGATCGTGGCGGTGGCGATCCTGCTGATCGCGATCGCCCTGGAGGGCTTCTCGCTGCGGACCGCGGTGGTCGAGTCCAACCAGGTGCGCGGCGACGCCAGCTGGGTGCAGTTCATCCGCCGGGCGAAGGCGCCGGAGCTGCCGGTGGTGCTGCTGGAGGACTGCGGCGCGCTGCTCGGCCTGCTCTTCGCGCTCGCCGGCGTCTCGCTCACCTGGGCAACCGGTGACCCGGTCTGGGACGCGTACGGCACGATCATGATCGGCCTGCTGCTCGGCGTCATCGCGGTGATCCTCATCTTCGAGACGAAGAGCCTGCTGATCGGCGAGGGCGCGCTGCCGGAGACCCGGGACAGAATCGTCGCCGCGCTGGTCGGGCCCGGCGTGGACCGGGTCATCCACCTGCGCACGCAGTACCTGGGACCGGACGAGCTGCTGGTGGCGGCGAAGATCGCCGTCCCGCGGACGACCGTGATGGACCGGGTGGCGACCGCGATCGACGAGGCCGAGCGCCGGGTGCGGGAGGCGGTGCCAGAAGTGCGACTGATCTACCTGGAGCCGGACCTGGAGCGGCCGCAAAGCGGCCGAAGGGCGGTCGGGGCGGACCCGGAGACACCGGAATTCGTGGAGGAACCGCGCTGAGCCTCGGGTAGGGTCTCCGCCCGTGCGGACGAGCCCGGTCGACACCGGCACCATCGACCGGCTGGACAACCCGATCCGGCCCTACGCGTGGGGGTCCGCGACCGCGATCCCCGAGCTGCTCGGCCTGCCGGCCACCGGTGCGCCGCAGGCCGAGCTGTGGCTCGGCGCTCACCCGGCCGCGCCGTCCCGGCTGGCGGCCGGCGGCACGCTGCCGGGCCGGATCGCGGCCGACCCGACCGGCGAGCTGTCGCCGGCGGTGGTGGAGCGCTTCGGGCCGCGGCTGCCGTTCCTGCTCAAGGTGATCGCCGCGGCCCGGCCGCTGTCCCTGCAGGCGCACCCCGACCTGAACCGGGCGCGGGCCGGCTATGCCGAGGAGGAGGCGCGCGGGGTGCCGGCGGACTCGCCGGAGCGCAGCTACCCCGACCCGAACCACAAGCCCGAGCTGGTCTGCGCGCTCACCCCGTTCGAGGCGCTGTGCGGCTTCCGGCCGATCCCGGAGACGCTGCGGCTGCTGTCGCTGCTCGCCGGGCGCGCCCCGGCCTTGCTGCAGTACGTCGAGGCGCTGCGGATCCGGCCGGACGCCGACGGGCTGCGCGAGGTGGTGACCGGGCTGCTGACCGTGCCGGCGCACCGGCGGCAGCGGCTGGTGGACGCGGTGACCGCGGCCTGCGAGGCGGGTGGCCCGGACTTCGAGGCCGAGCTGGCCACCGGCGCGCTGCTGGGCGAGGCGTACCCGGGTGACCCCGGCGTGGTGATCGCCCTGCTGCTCAACCGGGTGCGGCTGGCGCCGGGGGACGCGATGTTCCTGGCCGGCGGCAACCTGCACTGCTACCTCAGCGGCACCGCGGTCGAGGTGCTGGCCAACTCGGACAACGTGCTGCGCGGCGGGCTGACCCCGAAACACGTCGACGTGCCGGAGCTGCTGCGGGTGATGGACGTGGCCGACGGGCCGCCGCCGCTGCTGGCGCCGCTGCCGGTGGGTCCGGGGCACGTCGCGTACCGGCCGCCGGTGCCGGAGTTCCGGCTGGACCGGTACGAGCTGGGTGGCCGGGACCTGTCGCTGCCGCCGGACGGGCCGCGCATCCTGCTGGTGCTGTCCGGCCGGGTGTCCCTGGACGCCGAGCTGGTGCTCGACCGCGGCGGGTCGGCATGGCTGCCGGCCGGGCGGGCGGTGACCGTGCGCGGGGACGGGGTGCTGTGCCTGGCCGGGACCAACCTGGACTGACCTCGCACCGGCAGCGTCCGGCGCCGGTGGTCGACTTGCTGGTGGTCGTCCGCCGGTGGTCGTCCGGGGCCGCTGACCCGGTCAGCGGGTCGGGCCGACGCAGCGGCGCAGCAGCTCGTCCACCCGGCGGGCCAGCTCCTCGTCCTCGAGCTCGACCGGGCCGAGCGTCTCCGCCCAGGTCCGGCTCGCGCCGCCGGCATCCGTCCACTCCACCGCGCCGCTCCACCGCTGCCGCCCGCCGCCGGCCGGCTCCACCAGCGCGACGTGCGCCGTGTACCGCTCCGACCGCACCTGCACCCCCGCCACCGCACCGGCGGAGGTGATCGAGGTGGCCTCGTAGCCGAGCGAGCGCAGCGTCCTGGCCAGTCCGGACGGGGTCGCGCCGTCGTCACCGTACGCGTCCCGGCCGACCAGCTCGGTGCGCTCCCACGGTGGGCTGCACAGGAAGCGTGCCTCACCCGGGAAGGTCCGCTCGGTCAGCCCGGACGCCAGCACGCCGCGGGTCTCCCGGGCCAGGTCGGTCACGGCGGTCAGCACCCGCTCCACCGCGGTGAGCAGCGCGCCGAGCCGGGGTGCCTCGGCGGGCTGGTTGGCCACCACGAGCGCGGCCTGCAGGTGCCGGCGGGCGGCCTCCACCTGGCGGGCGACCACCGCGGCGCCCGGGCTGTCGAGCGGTCGGCCGGGCGGTGCGGGGGTCGCCTGGCCGAGCGTGCCGTCGGCGTCCGGCTCGGCTCCCGCCGGTTCCGGTTCCGGAGTCTCGACGTCGAGGGTGTCCAGCGGGTAGACGGGCAGGCCGGCACCGGCGACGGACCCGCCGGGCACCACCTCGGTCGCCCAGGCCGGCCGGCTGGCCAGGCCGCGGACCGGCTGCCAGCTCGACTTCGGCTCGGCGGCCCAAGGCCCCGCGTCGGGTGCCGACATCGTGTCGCTGGCCTCGTCTCTCCACGGCGTGGGATCCAGGTACGCCTGCGGTGCCGGTGCCGGTGCCGGGCCGAAGTCCTGTTCGGGTTCGGGGTCGGGCTGGGGGACCGGGTCGGGCTGGTGGACCGGGTCGGGCTGGGGGACCGGGTCGGGCTGGGGGACCGGGTCGGGCTGGGGGACCGGCGGGACCAGGCTGAGCGAGCGCGGCTCCGGGGAGACGGTGTCGCCGTGCCAGCCGGGGCCGTCGCCCGAGTGCGGGTCGACGGGCAGGGTCAGCACCGGCGGCAGCGCGTGCTGCGCGGCGATCGCGTAGATGGGCAGGTCGTCGTCCCGGTCGGCGGGGAACCACGGGCGGTCCGGCTCGGTGCGCAGCGGCAGGCCGCCGGCAGCCTCGTCGTCCGGGTCGAGCGCGACCCAGCCGGCGAGCGCGGCGGTGGTGACGGCGTCCCGGTCGGTCCGGTCCGCCGTCCCGAAGTCGTCTCCGCCGTGGTGGTCGGCGGGGAGGTCCGCGTACCCGTGCGCCTCGCCGTCCCTCCCCTGGTCGGCCCGCCATACGCGATCGTCGTCCCGACCACCGACCGCATCCGGCTCGGTGCTGCCGCCCACCGCGCCGGGGACGTCTGCCGCCATGGGGACCTCTTGCTCAGGGGTGACGTCCCGGTCCGTGGTGACCTCCTGATCGGGGGTGACTTCCTGCCCGGGGGTGACTTCCTGCCCGGGGGTGACTTCCTGCCCGGGGGTGATCTCCTGTCCAGGGACGACATCCGCGTCCGTGGCGACCCCCGAGTCGGTGCTGTCGGCGGCCCCTCTCTGGCTGCCCGCCTCTGTGGTCGCGCGCTCTGTGGAGACGTCGGCGGCCGTGGTGGCGGCCTCGGCGGCGGCCCCGGCGGTGGCGGCCTCGGCGGTGGCGGCCTCGACGGTGGCGGCCTCGGTCGCGGCGACCGCCTCTGTGGCGGCGACCGCCTCGTCGGGCCGGGCACCGTCCCAGCCTTGCGCGTCCCGTTCCCCGGCATCCCGCCCAGGGGCGCCGACGCTGCCGGTGTCGCCTGCGCCGGTGCCGTCTCGACCGCCGCCGGTCCGCTCGCTGGCCTGAGGAACCCCACCGACCCGGTCGCTCATGGTGCCGCGGACGCCGTGCTCGACGTCGGCGCGCCGCTCACCCCGAGCCGGCCGTACCGCCGCCAGACGCCTCCCGAGCGGCACCGGCTCGGCTCCGGGGGTTCCGGCGGGCCCGGACGACCGCTCGGTGCACCGCGCCGACGGCACCGTCCCGGCCTCGTCCTCGACGGCGACGGCCTGTGGCGGCACCTCGACGAACGCGTCCGGCCAGGTCGACACCCCGGTCCGCGGCCCGGCCGCCGGCTCGCGCGCCGGCGGCCGGCCCAGCTGCCGCTCGAGCGCGATGTATGCCGAGTGCAGCAGTCCCAGCGTCCCGCGCGCCGCGGACGCCGCCTCGTCCAGCAGCGCGGCGGTCCGCTCCGCCCGAAGTCGCCCGAAGTCGAGCCCGCCCGGGTCGTCGTGGTCCGGCAGCGGCCGCAGCGCGTCGGCCAGGTCCGCGCAGCTGTCCGAGAGGTCCCGCGCCGCGCTGACCAGGGCCTGCACCCGCTGGTGGACGTACCTGTACGCGCCGTCGTCGCCGGCATCCGCCCCGGCGGCACCCGCGGGGAGGAGATCGGTGGCGCGGTCCTGCACGTCACTCCGTCCGCTCGTCTGCCTCGGCTGTCCCCGGCACCAGGCCCGGCGCATGGGAGATGTGCCCCCGGGACGCCGGTCATATTCGCGCCTGCGGACCGCCGGATCAACCCCGGGACAAGATCGTGTCGAGGCGGCCCGCCTCCCGGACGCCGGGGCGCGGCATTTCCTGGGTACGCACCCGGGGTGACCGTCGTCGATCTCGGGTACGCGGTGGCCGGTGTCGGGGCGCTGCTCGCCGCCCTGCTGCCGCGGCTGCTGGAAGGCCGCGCCCTGTCCACGCCGATCGCCTTCCTCGGCCTCGGCATGCTCGTCTTCGCGCTGCCCACGGATCTGCCGGTGCCGGACCCGGTCCGGTACCCGTGGATCGCCGAGCACCTCACCGAGTTCGGCGTGATCGTGGCGCTGATGGGCGCCGGGCTGAAGCTGGACCGCCCGGTGGGCTGGCGTCGCTGGGCCTCGAGCTGGCGGCTGCTGGCGATCACGATGCCGCTGACCATCGCCGCGGTCGCCGCGCTCGGCTGGTGGGTCGCCGGGCTCGCCCCGGCCGGCGCCCTGCTGCTCGCCTCCGCGCTGGCCCCGACCGACCCGGTGCTCGCCTCGGACGTCCAGGTCGGCGAGCCGACCGACGACGAGGACAGCGAGGACGAGGTCCGCTTCGCGCTCACCTCCGAGGCCGGGCTCAACGACGGGCTCGCCTTCCCGTTCACGTACATCGCGATCGCGGTGGCCACCGCCGGCGGCGGGTCGATCGGGTCCTGGCTGGGGCGATGGTTCGTGGTCGACGTGCTCTACAAGCTCGCCGTCGGCCTGGTCGCCGGGCTGGCCGTCGGCTGGCTGCTCGGCAAGCTGTTCTTCCGGGCCCGGTCGGAGTCGCTGCGGCTGGCCAACCACGCCGAGGGCTTCACCGTGCTGGCCGCGACCTTCCTCGCGTACGGGACGACCCAGGTGCTCGGCGGCTACGGGTTCCTCGCCGTCTTCGTCTGCGCCTGCTCGCTGCGCGCCGCGGAGCGTGACCACGGCCACCACCAGGTCATGCACGACTTCGCCGAGCAGATCGAGCGGCTGTTCACGGTCGGGTTGCTGCTCCTGCTCGGCGGCGCGATCGTCAACGGGCTGCTCGCGCCGCTGAGCTGGGGCGGAGCGCTGGTGGCGGTCCTGCTGCTGATGATCGTGCGGCCGCTCGCCGGCTGGCTGGCGCTGCGGGGCGGGCCGGGCACGTCCGCCGAGCACGGGGTGATCGGGTTCTTCGGGATCCGCGGGATCGGCTCGCTCTACTACCTGTCGTACGCGCTGGCGTCCGCGGACTTCCCGCAGCCGGAGCGGATGTGGGCGATCGCCGGGCTGACCATCCTGGTGTCCGTGGTCGTGCACGGGATCGCGGCGACGCCGGTGATGCAGCGGCTGGACTCGGCGCGGGAGCGTACCCCGTCGCGGGAGCGGGCCTGACGTGCCGAGCGGGACGTACCGGCTGGTTTCCGGCGACGAGGCCTTCTCCTGTGCGCCGGGTCCGTCGGGCTGGCGGTACGTCAGCTCCTGGCCGGGCGGGCGCCTCGACCTCACCGTGGACGGCGGGGGGCGGCAGGTGCGGGTCGAGCTGGCTTCGGGCGGCTGGTTGCTGCGCGGGGGTGTGTCCGGACCCTCGACCGTGTGGGTGCGGTCCGGCGCGGGGTCGCCGGCGGAGGAGCGGTCCGCGGCGGCGGCCGGCTTCGCCGGGTCGTCGCCGGGGCTGCTGCTCGCCGCCTGCCGGCTGCTGCGACTGTCGCCCGGGTCGCGGTCCCGGCTGCGGCTGGTCCTGGTGTCCGGGGAAGCGCTCGCCACCCGGGTGGTAGAGCAGGGCTGGGAGCTGGTCGGGGTGACATCGCACCCGACGGAGCTGGGGCCGCTGCCGGTCGGGCGCTACCGGGTGGCGGACCTGGACACCGGCGACATGGGCGAGGTGCACGTCGCCGGGGACGTGGTGCTGGCCGCGCCCGGGGTGCAGCTGGTGGAGCTGTCCTCACCGCCGAGCCTGTGAGCCGGGGCCGCCCGCGTACGGGGGCGGCGGGCCGTACTGCCCGTACGGGCCGTACTGCCCGTACGGCGGTGGCCAGCCGGGATACCAGCCCGGCGGCAGCCCGGGCCACCCCGCGGCGCGCGCCGCCCGGTCCTCCTCGCGGCGCCGCCGCTCGGCCAGGACGGCGGTGAGGTACGCCCAGCCGGGCGTGCCCGCGGGCGGTGCCGGCGTCGTGCGCCCGCGCACCTCCTCGACCAGGTCGGCCGCCAGCGACTCCCGGGCCACCGGGGTCAGCTGACCCGCCCGGCCGAGGAACTGCCGGACCGACAGCGCGAGCGCGTCGTCGAGGCCGGCCAGGTCGAGCGTCGGCGCCCACCACGCCAGCGGCGGCGGCATCACCGGCGTCCACAGTGGACGCGGCGGCACCCGCTCCTGCAGCACCACGGTGCCCGCGGCCATGTCCCCGATCCGCTTGCCGCGGCTGGAGAACATCGACACCACCATGCCGACGGCCGGCCCCAGCGACAGCAGGAAGAGGCCGGGCCGTTCCAGCGCCAGCCCGGCCAGCCCCCGCACCAGCGCGTGCCGGAACGCGATCGGCCCCCCGTCGTCACGCACCACCCGCAGCCCGAGCGCGAGCTTGCCCAGCGTCCGGCCGCGGGTGAGCGTCTCCATCGCGACCGGGTAGCCGAGGAACACCAGCGCGATGAGCACGACGCTGACGGCGGCGACCAGGGCGTCGTCCGCGCCGCCGAGCCCGACCCGGAACAGCAGCAGGATCAGTGCGGTGAACGCGACGCCCATCACCAGCAGGTCGAGCACCGCCGCGGTGAGTCGGGACGGCAGCTGCGCGATGCGCAGGTCGAGCGCGACCGCCTCGCCGGTCACCACGTCGGGCATGTCGCCATCCTCCCGCACGACTCCGCCGCTCATCGCCCGCCGGCGCACCGCCCCGGCGCTGCCACACCGGTCACACGGCCGCTGCCCGCACCGACGGCGCCTACCCTCCGATCGTGGACATCGACGCGTTCGTGGCGCGGCACTCGCCGGAGTGGCGCCGGCTGGAGCAGTTGGTGTCCCGCCGGCGGCTGACCGGCGCCGAGGCGGACGAGCTGGTCACCCTCTACCAGCGCGCCGCCACGCACCTGTCGCTGGTCCGCACCCGCTCACCCGACCCGGCGCTGATCGGCCGGCTGTCGTCCCTCGTCGCCGGCGGCCGCAGCGCCGTCGCCGGTGGCTCGGTGCCGGCCTGGTCGCAGCTGCGGCGGTTCTTCGCCGTCACCTTCCCGGTCTCGGTCTACCGCTCCTGGCCGTGGTGGTGCGGCGTCGCCACCGGCTTCTCCCTGGTGGCCTTCGCGCTGACCGGATGGGTCGCCGGCCACCCGGAGCTGTGGTCCCGGATCGCCGCCCCGGACGAGATCAAGCAGCTGGTGGACAGCGACTTCGCCGGCTACTACTCGGAGAGTCCCGCGCAGTCCTTCGCCTTCCGCGTCTGGACCAACAACGCGCTGGTCGCCGCCGGCACGCTGGTGCTCGGCATCACACTCGTCGGCGCGCTGTGGATCCTGCTGCAGAATGCGCTGAACGTCGGCCTGGTCGGCGGCCTGATGGTCGGCAGCGGTCGGGCGGACGTCTTCTTCGGCCTGATCAGCCCGCACGGGATCCTCGAGCTGACGGCGGTCTTCGTCGCCGCCGGGGCCGGCCTCCGGCTGGGCTGGGCCTGGGTCGATCCCGGCCACCTGCCCCGCGGGCAGGCGCTCGCCGCGGCCGGTCGCGAGGCGATCACCGTCGCCCTCGGGCTCGTCGTCGTGTTCCTGGTCAGCGGGGTGATCGAGGCCTTCGTCACGCCGTCCGCACTGCCCAGCTGGGCTCGTGTCGGCATCGGGGTGCTCGCCGAGGCCACTTTCCTCGGCTACGTCTGGACGTACGGCCGCCGGGCCGCCCGCGCGGGCGAGACCGGCGACCTCGGCCCGGGCCAGCGCGAGGACGTCCTCCCCGTCTCCTGACCCGTCACAGCCGGCCCGCCGCCTTCAATGCCAGGTACGCATCGGCGACCTGGGACGCGAAGGTGTCGGCGGGCGCGTCGATGACGGTCACGGCTCGCCGCCGCAGCTGGGCGGTCACCCGCCGGCGCTCGGCCAGCGCCCGTTCGGCCGCCGCCGCCTGGTAGACCGCCTCGGCGTCACCGCGGCGCCCGGCGAGCTCCGCCACCCGCGGGTCGCCCACCGCCGCCAGCACGACCGTGTGCCGCGCCGTCAGGCCGCCGAGCACCGGCAGCAGTCCGTGCTCGATCGGTGTCTCGTCGAGCG
>JBJMII010000083.1:0-6072 GCA_045806925.1 Mycobacteriales bacterium | reverse complement strand
GCCTCGACCTAACCCGCGTGCCCGGCCGTTGACGACGGCAAGCTGGACCTGTCACGGATGCCGAGCTACCGGTACGCGGCCGACGCCAAGCCCATCCAGCTCAAGAACGTCTCCGCCGCACTCACTGCTGCACCTGACGCGCCCGGGCGCGCCCGGGTTCCTACCGCCGGGGGCGCGGTCGAGTGCGCCAGGAGGCGCGCTAGTCGTTCGAGCGTTGCGGGGCGGTCGGGCCGTCGCGTCCAACGATGGGCGGCTCCTTGCTACCGGGCACGGGCCGCCTTAGAACTTGTAGCGTCAGCGGCGGAAGTCCAAGTCTGCCCGTAACGTCGTAAATGTACTCGCGGGCATAGGCCCCTAGTTCCTCGTCGCGAAGTGCCTCATCACCATCCCGCATCTCCAGGTCGAACAGAGCCGCCATTTCAAAGGAGACGTCCGCGATACTTGGATCTGCCTGCTCACTGGTATCCTCGACTTGCTCGTCACTCTGGGCATCAAGAATCTTCAGCCTGTAGAGGACAAGAACCACGAACGACGTTTCTCCTTGATGATACTCAGCGCGAGATTCCTGATGAAGATCGTATGAGAGCCGCGGGTTGAGTCCCGGCAAGCGCGAAACGGCTAGAGAGGATCGAAGCATCCGAATGTCTCGGATATCTGCACGGGCCGCTACCCTTGCACCCAACTCCTGAGCACCGGCGCCTCGCCACTTCCGCTCGGCACCGATCCGCGGCAGGGTGCCCGGCATGACGGACGGAGTATCGCTGGCGCCCTGGCTGGCGGTCCGCGACGCGGCGCGGGCGGTCGAGTTCTACCGGGCGGCATTCGGCGCGGAGGAGGTCTACCGGCTGGACGGCGACGGCGGCACGGTGGCGGTCGCGCAACTGAGGGTGGGTGGCTCGGACTTCTGGGTGCAGCACGAGCCGGATGCCGGCGGCGCGGGCCCGGTCCGGATGATCCTGTCGGTGCCGGATCCGGACGCGGCCTTCGCCCGGGCGGTGGCGGCCGGCGCGACCGTGGTCTTCCCGGTCGGCGAGGAGCACGGCTGGCGCACCGGCCGGCTCACCGACCCGTTCGGCTACGACTGGGAGACCAGCCGCCGCGTCGGCTGAGTCGTCAGTGGACTGAGTCGTCGGTGGACTGAGTGGTCGGTGGACTGAGTGGTCAGTGGACTGAGTCGTCAGTGGACGAGGCGGAGGTTGACCGGGTAGCGGTACGCCTCGCCGCGGCTGGCCGCGACGGCGGCGAGGATGGCCAGGATGACGCTGGCGATGCCCACCGCGAGAAGCAGCACCAGCCCGATCACCACGATGATCAGGATCGCCGACACGATCAGGGCGAGGATCACGGTGATCTGGAAGTTCAGCGCCTCGACCGCCTGGTCCCGCACGAAACCGCTGCTCTGCCCCTTGGTCAGCAGCACGACGAGCGGCGGGATGAAGGAGAAGAAGATGCCGAGGACGTGCGCCAGCACGGCCCAGGTGGTGTCGTCCGGGCCGATCCGCCAGGGAAGCGGGCCGGCGTAGCCGGCCGGCGGCGGCGGCACCGGCGACCCGTACGCCCCCGGGGGCGCATAGCCGGCGGGCGATCCGTATCCGGTCGGCGGCGGGTACGGGCCCGCCCCGGGCGCCGGCGGGTACGCGCCCGGCTCCGGCGCCGGCGGGGGCGCCGGCGGGTAGCTGCCCGGCTCGGGCGCCGGCGGATAAGTGCCCGGCTCGGGTGCCGGCGGGTACGCGCCCGGCTCAGGTGCCGCCCCCCGCGCTGGTTGCTCCGGCGGGGTCGGAGCCGGCGGGGCCGGCGGGAACCCGCCGCCGTCCCCGTACGACTCCGACGAGGTCGGGTCGTCGCCGGCTGTCGGGTCTTGGGGCTCGGTCATGGCAGCAGGGTAGGGGACCGGCGGCGGCAGGTGGGGTGCGTTCGCCACCCGAAGGTCAGTCCGGGAGCGGCGGGTGCTCGCGGAGCCAGCTCGCGGCCCGCCGCGGCGAGGCGCGCGCCAGCCACGCGTCCTGGACCAGCTCGGCCAGCTCCTGGCGGCTGAGCTCACCGACCCGGCTGCCGCGCAGCAGCACCGACAGGTGCCCGTCGAAGTGCCGGGTGGTGAAGAACGGTGAGCTCTCGTCCTGGACCAGCGCCTGCTTGTCCGCCTCCGAGCCGACCCAGAAGACGATCACGTCGGAGTAGCGCTCGCCGGTCTCCGGGTCGACCGCGTCCGGCCGGGGGTTGCGGAAGAAGATGAACGACTTCCCGCCCACCTGGTAGACCGGGTTCTCCGCGGAGCCGTGCACGACCGTGACGTGCGGCATGCCGAGCGCCAGCTCGTGGACGTCCTCGACCCGGGCCTTCCGGCGCCTCCCGCCCGACACGGGCGCCAGCCTAGATGTCCACCCCCCGGGCCGGTGCTGCGGCATGCGGTCCGCAGGGGCGCCCGGCCCAAGGCTGTCGAAGGCTGACCCGCAGCTCAGGTGGTGGAGCGGACGACGAGCTCGACGGCCAGCGTCACGTGCCGGGCCGGACCGGGCCGGCCGGTGATGGCGTCGCGGAGGTGGCGGTAGCCGAGGCGTCCGGACTCTTCGAGCGGCTGGCGCACGGTGGTGATGCCGAGCGCTTCGGCGAGCACGCCGTCGTCGAAGCCGACGACGGCGACGTCGTCGGGGACCCGGATGCCCTCCCGCTGACACTGCAGCAGGACGCCGGCGGCCAGCTCGTCCTGGTGGGCGAAGACCGCGTCGGGCAGCCGGCCGGCGCGCAGCATGGTCGAGACGGCATCCCGACCGCCCTCGATGTCGTTCCTGGCGTGGATGTGCCGGACCGCCGCCGGAGCGATGCCGGCGTCGACGACCGCCCGGCGCAGGCCGTTGCGGCGAAGCTGTCCTTGGGACAGGTACGCGTCGGAGCGTTGCGCCTCGGACACGTAGGCGAACGAGCGTCGCCCCGCGTCGATGAGGTGCGTCCCGACCAGGTGACCCGCCGCGTGGTCGTCGATGCTGATCGAGTCGAGCTCCGGACGGGAGCCGTCGACGAGGACGGTGTGCAGTCTCTGGGCCAGCAGCCGGTCGGCCAGCCGGTCGTCGAGCGGCAGACCCATGATCACGATGCCGTCGATCCGCCTGGTCACCGGAAGAGCGCTGAGCAGCGGCGACGTCGCGGAGGCGGCCGACTCGGCGTCGAAGATGACTATCTCGGTGGCGTCGCCCTGTGCTTCGCGGAGCACACCGTGCAGTCGCCGGGTGTAGGACTCGTACGAGCTGAACGGCGCGAGGACGCCCACCCGGCCGACCGACTTGCGGGCATGTGCCATCGCGGTGGCCTTCGGCACGTAGCCCAGCTCGTCGATGGCTTCGAGAACGCGTTGCCGAGTGGCGGCGTGCACCCGCTGCGGCCGGTTGAGGGTGTGCGAGACGGTCGAGATGCTGACACCGGCCCGACTGGCGACGTCGTAGATCGTCGCGTTCTCGACGGTCATTCCGATCGCCCCCTCTCGTCCGGTCCTGGCCGGTCCCGGTCACCCTGGTCGGATTCCCGATCGTGCCGCAATCACAGCGCGAGGGCGCGTGTCGTCCCCGATCGGGTGAGGTCGTTGCCGTGCGCACGCCGCAGCGCGCCGGCCGCGTCGTGCTGCCACCTCCGCGCCTGGTCCCAGGTGCGGGTGAGCATGGCCGTGCCGTGCAGTGCGCCCGGGTACCGCGTGTGGGTCGAACGGACGCCGGCCGCGCTGAGGCGCTGGCTGTAGAGCTTCCCCTCGGTGCGCAGGACGTCGTACTCCGCTGTCATGACATGGGTCGGCGGCAGTCCCGCGAAGTCGGCGGCGAACAGCGGCGAGGCGAGCGGATCCTGCGCGCAGGCAGGATCGGGAAGGTAGCTGCGGGTCGCGTCGGCCATCGTCGGCTGCGGTACGTCGGGGATCGCCCCGGAGGCCAGCGTCGCGTGCGCCGTCTCCCGGGTGAGGTCGAGCGCCGGCACCTCCAGCAGCTGGAAGCGCAGCTGCGGACTGCCCTCGTCCCGGCAGCGCAGCGCCACCGCGGCGCTGAGATTGCCACCGGCCGACGAGCCGCCGATGGACACGTTGTCCGGGTCGAGCCCCAGCGCGTCGGCGTTGTGCACCGCCCAGACGAGCGCGGCGTAGCAGTCCTCGAGGGGCACCGGGAACCGGTGCTCCGGGGCCAGCCGGTAGTCGACGCTCAGGACCGCGCAGTTCGCGTCCCGACACCGCTGCCGGCAGATCGCGTCGGCGACCCGCTCGGTCGCCGAGCCGAGCTTCCAGCCGCCGCCGTGCAGGGTCACGTGGGCCGGAAGCGGCCGCTGTCCGGTGGGACGGTAGAGCCGCACGAGGATCTCGCCGCCGCTGACCGGAACGCGGTGGTCCTCGACCGCGTGCACGCCCGGGCCCGGCAGGCCGTAGCGCATGAAGACGAGGTCGCTGAGCAGGTGCATGTACTCCCGCTGGTCCGGCGGCGAGAGGTGCTCCGGGACGTCGTGCGGGATCTCGTCCAGTAGCTGCTGGACGGCGGGTGCCAGGCTCGCATGGGCTCTGATCACGGACCTCCTGACGGTCGGCCGTCGCGCTTGCGGGGGGTCGCGGACTGCGCTCGACGATCCGGAGCAGGCGGCGGGGCGATGTCATTCGACCGCGGACCGTGGCGCTTGTCAAGAGCTTCGACGATCCGTCCCCCTGGAGCCTGAACTCCTCAACGAACAAGCATAAAAGTGCTTTACAACAAACACTTGACAGAGCCGTGAACGAGGCGTTTCCTGTGGCCAGGCGGGTCCTCGCCGAGGCGTCTCGGCGGGCGTGCCGCACCTCGGCCCGCACCCTCGACCCGGCGCATGCCGGAGCAGACGAACGGGAGGACAAGGTGTCTGGACTGGATCGTCGACCCATCGCCGCCGGTGGGCGGCGCAGCACCCACCCGGGTCGGCTCGGCCTCCTGCTGAGCTCGGCGCTGCTCGCAGCGGCGGTGGGCGGATGCAGCGCCAAGGCCGGCGACGCGAGCGCCGGCAGTCAACCGAAAGCGAGCGGCAAGGTCGGGGACACCCTGACCGTCGCGTACGCGTCCGTCCCTCAGACGCTCGATCCGGCGAAGACCGTGCAGAACAACTCCCTGTACCAGGCGCTCGCCTACGCGCCGTTGATCGTGCGCCGGTCGGACGGCAGCTTGCAGCCCGGCTTGGCGACGTCGTGGAAGTACACCGACGCGCAGAACACGCGGTTCGAGCTCCAGCTGCGACCGGGCGTGACGTTCTCCGACGGCTCGACGCTGACCGCGCGGAACGTCGTGGACCACTTCCGGTACGTGCTGGCGGCCGGAGGCCAGTTCGCGCCCCTGTTCGCCGGGGACACCTTCACGGCCACCGGCCCGATGACGGTGCTGATCAGGACGCCGAAGCCGAACCCGGACCTGCCCACGCTGCTGACGCAGGACAACGTGGTCGGCGGCGTGATCAGCCCGACCGGGCTGACCGACAAGGCCAAGCTCGGAACGCGGACGGCGGGAGCGGGGCCGTACCAGCTGGATGCGGCGCAGACCGTGGCCGGCGACCACTACACCTTCGTCCCGAACCCGAACTACTACGACAAGCCGAGCGTGCACTGGAGGAAGGTGGTGGTCCGCTCCATCACCAACCCGCAGGCCACCCTCAACGCCATGAAGGGCGGCCAGGTCGACTTCGCGGTCGGTGACTCCACGACCGTGGCCGCCGCCAAGCAGGCCGGCCTGACGGTCACGTCGACCCCGTTGCTGTGGACCGGGGCCACCCTCGCGGACCGCGACGGCAAGCAGGCCAAGCCGCTGAGCGACGTCCGGGTCCGGCAGGCGCTGAACTACGCGACCGACCGTCGGGCCATCGCCACCGCGCTGTTCCGGGACGGCGGGCAGCCCACGTCCCAGCTGACCGTCCCCGGCGGGTACGGCTACGACCAGGCCCTCGACGACGCCTACCCGTACGACGTCGCCAAGGCCAAGCAGCTGCTGGCGGAGGCCGGCCTGCCCGACGGGTTCTCGCTGCCGATCGTGACCGCCGAGTACCAGTCCATGAGCCTGGTCGCCCAGGCGCTGGGGCAGCAGTGGAAGAAGGTCG
>JBJMII010000082.1:0-6927 GCA_045806925.1 Mycobacteriales bacterium | reverse complement strand
GGTCAATGCGAAGATCATGCGGCGGCTGCTGCCCAACGCCATGCTGCACGTCTATCCCGACGGTCACCTCGGTCTGCTGTCCGGTGCCCAGGAGATCGCCCCCATCGTCGCGGATTTCCTGCGACCTTCTGCCACCCCGACCCGCCCGGGCGGGGACCGGACCGGCGGACCAGTTCCAGGGCCGGGCTGACGCAGTCCGTCCTGCCACTTCGGCGCAACGCCGTCAGTCCTGGCCGATGTCGCGTTGGTCTGCCGCTCTGCCCGGTCGGGCCGCTTCGGTCGCCGGCCGGTCAGGTGAGTGTTTCGGCGGCGGCGCGGCCGGCGCTGCGGCCGCTGAACAGGCAGCCGCCGAGGAAGGTGCCCTCGAGCGCGTTGTAGCCGTGGACGCCGCCACCACCGAACCCGGCGACCTCGCCGGCGGCGTAGAGGCCGGGGATCGGCTGCCCGTGGACGTTCAGGGCACGTGAGTGCAGGTCGGTCTGGATGCCGCCGAGGGTCTTGCGGGTGAGCACGTGCAGTCTCACCGCGATGAGTGGACCGGCGGTCGGGTCGAGGATACGGTGCGGTGCGGCGGCGCGGGTGAGCCGGTCGCCGAGGAACCGGCGGGCGTTGCGGATGCCCTGGACCTGGGAGTCCTTGCTGAACGGGTTGGTGATCTGCAGGTCGCGGGCCTCGATTTGGCGGCGGAGCGTCGCGGTGTCGAGCAGCGGTGTCGTGGTGAGCTGGTTCATGGCGTCGACGAGCTCGTCGAGGGTGTCGGCGACGACGAAGTCGGCGCCGTGGTTCTTGAAGGCTTCGACGGGGCCGGGGGCGGCCCTGCTGAGGACCCGCTCGCGCAGGATTGCTCTGCGGTCGCGGTTGGTGATGTCCGGGTTCTGCTCGGACCCGGACAGCGCGAACTCCTTCTCGACGATCTTCTGGGTGAGGATGAACCAGGAATGGTCATGTTCGGGGAGGTCCGGTGCGGTGCGCAGGTGGCGGAGTGTGCTGAGCGTGTCGTAGCCGGGCAGGCAGGGGTCGGGCAGGCGGCGGCCGAGCGCGTCGAACCACATCGAGGACGGCCCGGGCAGGATGCGGATGCCGTGCCCGGGCCAGATCGGGTTCCAGTTCTGGACGCCTTCGGTGTAGTGCCACATCCGGTCCCGGTTGACCAGGTGCACGCCGGCGTCGGCGGCGATGTCGAGCATCCGGCCGTCGACGTACGCGGGGACGCCGGTGACCATCTGCGCCGGGGGCTTGCCGAGCCGTCCCGGCCAGTACCGGCGGACCATCTCGTGGTTCGCGCCGATCCCGCCGGTGGTGAGGACGACCGCCGGCGCGGACAGCTCGAACGTGCCGACCGGCTGGCGGCTGCTCGCCACTCCGCGTGGCGTGTCGTCGGGGGCGAGCAGGGTGCCGCGGATGCCGGTGGCGGCGCCGTCGGTGAGGACTAGCTCGTCGACGCGGTGGCGGTGATGGAAGGTGAGCAGGCCCCGCGCGGCGGCGTCGTGCGCGTAGCGGGCGAACGGCTCGACGACCCCGGTTCCGGTGCCCCAGGCGACGTGGAAGCGCGGGACGGAGTTGCCGTGCCCGTCGGCGCGCAGGTCGCCGCGTTCGGCCCAGCCGACGGCCGGCGTCAGGGTGATGCCGTGGCTGTGCAGCCAGGCGCGTTTCTCCCCGGCGGCCCACTCGACGTACGCGCGGGCCCACCGCACCGCCCAGCTGTCCTGGTCGTCGAGCCGGTCGAACTGGGCGCTGCCCTGCCAGTCGTTCCAGGCCAGCTCGACGGAGTCCTTCACCCGCAGGCGCCGCTGCTCGGGGGTGTCGACGAGGAACAGCCCGCCCAGCGACCAGAACGCCTGCCCGCCGAGTTCGCTCGGGCCTTCCTGGTCGACGAGGGCGACCCTGCGCCCGGCGGCGGTGAGCTGGTGCGCGGCGACCAGGCCGGTCAGCCCCGCTCCGACGACGATGACCTCAGCGTTGGCGGTCATGAGCAGGTCCTTCCACGCACGCACTGATCCACTGGCCGGCCGCGACGGTTGGCGTCAGCGCCGGCCGAGCAGCCAGTAGAGGAGAGAGTTCCCCGGATTCAGGGCGATGAGCACCCGCCAGAACCGCTTGCTGCCGCGGACCCGACCGGGTGGTCGCCGGTTCAGGTCGCGCCAGGCGAGGGCCCCGGAGACGGTCGCGGCCAGGGCGAGTGCCGCTACCGGCGGCGACGGTCTGCGCTTCATGGCCACGTCATACACCCTTCGCTGCGCGGCGCGTTGTCAGTACGGCCGGTGATGGTGAAGCTTGACCCCTTGACGGCGGATGCGGCCGTGCACCTGCCGGTGCTTGCCGGGTCGGGCGGTGGAACGGAGGGCGGCGTGGTCGGTGATCCGCTGCTTGCGGGCTCGGCGACGGAGGCGCTGGCCGCGCTGCGGTCGGGTCGGGTGTCGGCGCTGGAGCTGACCGAGACGGTGCTGGAGCGGATCGATGCGGTGGACGGTGAGGTCAACGCCATGGCCTCGGTACGCCGGGACGGGGCGCTGCGTGATGCGGCAGCCGCGGACGCCCGGTCCGGACCGCGGGGACCGTTGCACGGGCTCCCGGTCACGGTCAAGGACGCCTTTCACGTCGCCGGCCTGCCGACGACCTGGGGCAACCCCGACTGGGCCGGGGCGGTCGCGGACACCGACGCGATCGTGGTCCGCCGGCTTCTCGACGCGGGCGCGATCCTCCTCGGCACCACCAACGTCGCCTTCATGCTCGGCGACTTCGGTCAGACCGAGAACCCGCTGCACGGCCGTACCCGCAACCCGCACGACCGGTCCCGAGCCGCCGGGGGCTCGTCCGGCGGATCGGCCGCCGCGCTGGCCGCGGGCATGACCTACCTCGAGCACGGCTCGGACCTGGTCGGCTCGATCCGCATCCCGGCCGCGTTCTGCGGCGTGTACGGCCTGCGCCCGACACCCGGCCTCGTGCCGCTGACCGGGTTCGCCCCGCCCGGTCCGGTCGCCGAGCAGAGCGAACTGGCCCACCAGTCGGTGCTCGGGCCGCTCGCGCGGACGGCCGCGGACCTGCGGTTGGCGCTGTCGGTCAGCGGAGGTCCGGAGCAACCCGGCTGGTCCTGGACGCTGCCGGCACCGCGGCACCGGACCCTGACCGACTTCCGCGTCGGTGTCGTCCTGGACTGCGCCCTGGCCCCGGTGACCGCCGAGGTCGGCGACGTGCTGTCCGCGGTGGCCGACGCCGTCGCCAGAACCGGCGCCATCGTCGTCGAGGGCTGGCCCGACGGGGTGGACCCTGGTGCCGGCTTCGAGGCGTTCGGCGCCCAGGTACAGGCGTTCTTCGCCTGGCAGGACCGCACCGCCGCGACCGGCTCGCTGGCCGACTTCGCCGCCCAGGACGCTCGGCGGATGGCGCACCGGGCAGCCTGGCAGCGCTACTTCCAGGACATCGACATCTTCCTGTCGCCGGTGAACTTCACCGCAGCCCCGCCGCACGACGACCGGCCACTGGCGGAACGGACGGTGGCCGGGCGGCCGTACACCGACCAGTCGTTCTGGATCGCCCCGGCCGGCCTGGCCGGCCTGCCCGCGCTGTCCGCCCCCGTCGGGCACACCCCCGACGGCCTGCCGGTCGGACTGCAGATCCTGACAGCCCGGCACCAGGACGACACCGCACTCACCTTCGCCGAGCTCGTCGCCACCGAGATCCTCACCTAGACCGCCGGATCCCGACTGACCTCGGGTGCGGCGGGGTATCGCCAAGGCATGCGGGGTCGTCGCGACCGCCGGCTCATGCCGCTGGCCGCCGCGGTAAAGAACGCGCGGAGCACCGTGTCGCTGGTGCGGCGCGCGGCGGGCAGGGCCGCCGATGTGTCGAGGTCTCCGGTGGCCGCCGCGGTTCGCGCAGCCCCAGCCGCGGTCGGTGCCGCCGCAGGCACGGCAGGTACGGCGGTGCAGCTCGCCACGGCCGGCTCAGCCCTGCTGAACGGTGCTGTCCCGCAGCTCCTCGGCCCGGCCGGGTCGTCCGTCCGGATCGCCGCGGGCGTGGCGACGACCGTGACGGGCCGGGTGGTGCGGACGGCCGGGCAGGTGCCCGCGCAGATGACCGCCGCGGCCGGTTCGGCGGCCAGGCAGGCGACCTCCGCCGGTCAGGGTCTGCGGCGGCAGGCACTGCCGGTGTCCCGGGCTCTGCTGGACCTGCATCCGGCCCGTGCTCGTCGTCGAGTGTGGAGCGGGCAGGGGCACGCGCACATCGAGGTGCGCGGGCTGACCGGCAGCGGGCGGCAGCACCAGCGGCTCGCGGGCGGCCTGCGGCGGCGGTTGACGGCGATCGGTGGAGTTCGCTGGGCCGAGGTGAACGCGGTGACGGGCCAGATTCTCGTCGCGTTCGACGAGCCCCGGGTCAACGTCGGGACTCTGCTGGACGTGGTTCGGGACGTGGAGGCGGCGCACGGCACTCGCGAGGACGCCTTCCCCTGGTCGAGGCCGATGCATCCGGCGGATCCGATACCGATCGCCGCCGCCGCGGTCGAGCTGGCCGCGGACTGCGTCGCCGTCGCCACCGCGCTGGCCGCTCGGACATCCCGGCTGGCACCGGCGCCACGCAGCCTGCGGGTGGCACATGCCGTGCTGGAGCTCGAGCGGCCGCTGCGGCGCCGGCTGAAGCGAAGGATCGGCCCGGTCGGCACCGATGTGGTCCTGGCCCTGACGGCGGCGGGGATCCAGGGACTCTCCCAGTCGCCGGGAACTCCCGCCGTCGACGCCCTCTTCCGGGTGGAACTGCTCGCCGAAGGACTGTCGCGCCGAGCGGTCTGGGCGCGCCGGGAGGGCGAGCTGTGCCGCTCGGCCGACGGCCTGCCGCGCGAGGTGCCGGTGCGGCCGCCGCGCCCGGCGCCCCGACCCGCCGGTCCTATCGAGTCATGGGCGGACCGGTTGGGCCCCGGTGCGCCGGCGGCGGCAGCTGCCGTGCTGGCTCTGACCCGCGACCCGCGGCGCGCCTCGGACGCCCTGCTGGCCGCGGTTCCGAAGGCCGCGCGGCGCGGTCGGGAGGGCTTCGCCACGACCGTGGGCAGGTCGCTGGCGCGGCGCGGGGTCGTCCCGCTGAACGGGGCCGCTTGGCGCCGCCTCGACCGGGTGAGCGCGGTGGTCCTCGACTCCCCGGTGCTGTGTACCGACCGGCCCCAGGTGCTCGCGGCCGAGCCGGCCTCCGGGGTGGCGCTGGCCGAGGTGTGGCAGGCGGCGACTCGGGCGCTGTCCGATCGGTCCATCGAGGACCTGCGGAGCGACGGATCCTGGGAGACCGGCGGCATCACCCTGGAGCGAGATGGTCGGTCCGGCGGCGAGCCCGGTGCCGTGCGGCTCCGGCTCCGCCGGCAGGGGAGGCTGCTCGGCCGGGTCACCGTCGGCCCGGAGCTCGAGCCGCTCGCCGACGCCGTACTCGACGCGGCCCGGGCAACCGGCGCCCGCGTGCTGCTCACCCGGAACGCCGGTGTCGGAGACCTCCTTCCGAGCGCGGACGAGGTGGTCGACGGCGGCAAGTCTCTTGTGGACGATGTGCTCCGGTTGCAGACCGAGGGGCACATGGTGCTGGTGGCGTCGTCGTCTGCCGACGAGGCACTCGCAGTCGCCGACGTCGGCCTCGGGGTCCTCGACGGCGGCGCCTGTACGTGCTGGTCGGCGGATGTCCTCTGTGGACCGGGACTGGAGAGCCTGTGGCGTGTCCTGCGGGCGGTGGCGACCGCGCGACCGGTCAGCGAGCGCGCCGTGCAGCTGGCACAGGCCGGGTCGGCGCTCGGCGTGCTGCTCGCCCTCGTCGAAGGCCGGCACCGCGGGCGGTCGCATGCTCTCTCGCCGGTCTACAGTGCCGCGCTGGCCGCGCTCGTGCAGGGCACGCTCGCCGGGAGGCGGGTCATGCGCGAGCCTGCGCCCGCGCCGTTCCTGCATGTGCCGTGGCACGCTCTCGACCCGGTGGACGTGCTGGCCCGGCTGGACGGGACGCGGGCACAGCTGGAAGACGCCGGGAGTGACGGGCCGGCGTGGAGTCGGGTACGGGCGCTGGCGGACGATCTCGCCCGCCGGCATCCGGTGGTGGATGTCCTGCCGATCGGGCGGGGCGTAGCCGGCCTCGCCGGAGCCATCCGTGAGGAGTTGCGCGACCCGCTGACGCCGGTGCTGGCCGTGGGAGCGGCCGCCTCGGCCGTCGTCGGCTCAGGTCTGGACGCGATCCTCGTCGCCTCCGTCATGACCGGGAACGCGCTCGTCAGCGGTGTCCAGCGGGTGCGCGCCGAGCGCGCCTTGCGGCGGCTGCTCCTGGAGCAGGAGGTGCTGGCCCGGCGGCTCCCGCACAGTCGCGACGTCACCACCACTTCGGAGGCGGTCACTGGCCTGGAGTCCGTGCCGCTGGAGACCGTGCCGGCGACCGCGCTGACCCCGGGGGACGTCATCGTGCTGCGCGCCTCGGATGTCGTCCCGGCCGACGCCCGACTGCTGTCCACACTGGACCTGGAAGTCGACGAGTCGACGCTGACCGGCGAGTCGGTCCCGGTCGGGAAGAGCCCACCCGCGACTCCGGCTGCGTCGCTCGCCGAGCGCACGTGCATGGTCTTCGAGGGCACCACCGTGCTGGCCGGAGCCGGATGCGCCGTCGTGGTCGCGACGGGCACCAGCACGGAGGCGGGGCGCGCGACGCGCGGCGCCGGCCGGGCGGCTCCCCGGGCGGGGGTGCAGGCGCGGCTGGGTGAGGTGACGCGGATGGCGCTGCCGGCCACCGGCCTCGGCGGCGCCGCCGTCACCGGGCTGGCGCTGCTGCGCGGGCTGCGGGTCGACGAGTCGACGCTGACCGGCGAGTCGGTCCCGGCCGGCAAGAGCGAGCCGGCGGTGCCGGCCGGCGCTGCGCTCGGCGACCGGTCGAGCATGCTGCACGCCGGCACCGTCGTGGTCGCCGGCGACGGCCGCG
>JBJMII010000081.1:0-26538 GCA_045806925.1 Mycobacteriales bacterium | reverse complement strand
GGCGGCTCGCCGCCGAGCTGATCGCCGCCGGTGCTGACTCACTAGTGGGGAGCGGGCCATGAGCCGCAAGACCACCGGACGCATCACCTTCGTCGGGGCTGGACCCGGCGACCCGGGCCTGCTCACGGTCCGGGCCGCCGAGGTGCTGCGGTCCGCGTCGCTGGTGCTCGTCGACCCGGACGTGCCGTCCGCGGTCTCCGAGCTGGCCGGGTCTGGCGCGTCGACCACGCCGGGCAGGCCGGCCTCGCCGGTCGAGGTGCGGCCGGCGATCGGCGACCCCGCCGCGGTGGCCGGGACGCGGGTCGCGGCGGCCCGGTCCGGGTCCGCGGTGGTCCGGCTGGTGGCCGGCGACCCGCTGTCCGCGGACGCGGTGGTGGCCGAGGCGGTCTGCGTCGCGACCGCCGGGGTTCCCTTCGACGTGGTGCCGGGGGTGCCGGCGGCGACCGCCGTCCCCGCGTACGCCGGGGTGCCGGTGGGCTCCGCGCACATGTCGGTGGACGCGCACGACGAGGTCGACTGGACCGGCGTCGCGGCCGCCCCGGGCACGCTGGTGGTGACCGCCACCCACGCCCACCTGGGCAAGATCGCCGCCGCGCTGCTGGAGCAGGGCCGGCCGGACGGCACCCCGGTGAGCGTCACCGCGGACGGCACCGGAGCGGCGCAGCGGACCGTCACCAGCACGCTCGGCACCGTCGAGTCAGACGCGGCCGCGCTGGCCGGCCCGCTGGTCGTCGCCGTCGGTCCCGCGGTCGCCGAGCGGGACCGGCTGTCCTGGTGGGAGAGCCGCCCGCTGTACGGCTGGAAGGTGCTGGTGCCGCGCACCAAGGAGCAGGCCGGCGCGATGAGCGAGCGGCTGCGGGCGTACGGGGCGGTGCCGGTCGAGGTGCCGACGATCGCGGTCGAGCCGCCGCGCACCCCGGCGCAGATGGAGCGGGCGATCAAGGGCCTGGTCACCGGCCGGTACGAGTGGATCGTCTTCACCTCCACCAACGCGGTGCGGGCGGTGTGGGAGAAGTTCGACGAGTTCGGGCTGGACGCGCGCGCCTTCGCCGGCGTCAAGATCGCCTGCGTCGGGGAGTCGACCGCGGCCGCGGTGCGCTCCTTCGGCATCCAGCCGGAGCTGGTGCCCTCCGGGGACCAGTCGTCCGAGGGGCTGCTGGAGGACTTCCCGCCGTACGACGAGGTGCTCGACCCGATCGACCGGGTGCTGCTGCCCCGGGCGGACATCGCCACCGAGACGCTGGCCGCAGGCCTGCGGGAGCGGGGCTGGGAGATCGACGACGTGACCGCGTACCGGACGGTCCGGGCGGCGCCGCCGCCGGTCGAGATCCGGGACGCGATCAAGTCCGGTGGCTTCGACGCGGTGTGCTTCACCTCGTCCTCGACCGTCCGCAACCTGGTCGGTATCGCCGGCAAGCCGCACGCCCGGACCGTGGTGGCCTGCATCGGGCCGCAGACCGCGGCGACCGCGCGGGAGTTCGGGCTGCGGTCGGACGTGGAGCCGGAGACTGCGGCGGTCGAGACGCTGGTCGATGCGCTGGCGGCGTACGCGGCCCGGCGGCGCGCGTCGGGCGACGGGACCCCGCCGCCGAAGAAGACCCGCCGGGCCACCGGACGCCAGCGGTGAGCGCGCCGGGGTTTCCGGTGGTGCGGCCGCGCCGGCTGCGCCGCTCGCCGGCGCTGCGCCGGCTCGTCTCCGACGTGCGGCTGCACCCGGCGGACCTGATCCTGCCGCTCTTCGTCAAGGAGGGGATCCCGGAGCCGGCGCCGGTGGCGTCGATGCCCGGGGTCGTCCAGCACACCGTCGAGTCGCTGGCCAAGGCCGCGTACGAGGCGGTGGACGCCGGCGTCGGCGGGCTCGTCCTGTTCGGCATCCCGGCGGCCAAGGACGGCGCCGGCTCGGCCGCGGACGACCCGGACGGGATCGTGCAGGTCGCGCTGCGCCGGCTGGCCGGCGACGTCGGCCGGGACACCGTGCTGATCAGCGACCTCTGCCTGGACGAGTACACCGACCACGGCCACTGCGGGCTGCTCACCGCCGACGGCGCGGTCGACAACGACGCGACGCTGGAGCGGTACGCCTCGATCGCGGTCGCCCAGGCCGAGGCGGGCGCGCACGTGGTCGCGCCGAGCGGGATGATGGACGGCCAGGTCGGTGCGATCCGGTCCGCGCTGGACGGTGCCGGGCACTCGGACGTGGCGATCCTGGCCTACTCGGCGAAGTACGCGTCGGCGTTCTACGGGCCGTTCCGGGACGCGGCGGAGTGTGCGCCGCGGTTCGGCGACCGGTCGGCGTACCAGCAGGACCCGGCCCGCTCGGCCGGCGACGCGCTGCGCGAGGTCGCCCTGGACGTGGCCGAGGGTGCGGACGCGGTGATGGTGAAGCCGGCGCTGGCATACCTTGACGTGGTCGCCGCGGTGCGGGCCGCCGTCGACCTGCCGGTGGCCGCGTACCAGGTGTCCGGGGAGTACGCGATGGTCGAGGCGGCCGCGGCGCGCGGCTGGATCGACCGGGACCGGGTCATCGCCGAGACGCTGACCGCGATCCGCCGGGCCGGCGCGGACCTCATCCTGACCTACTGGGCAACCGAGGCAGCCCGCCGCCTCTAGCTCGTGTCCCGCGAACCGTCGGCGGTGCGGGTCAGGGGGTCGGGCAGGTCGGCGGCGTCGCGGTCGGGGTCGGCGTCGCTGTCGGCGTCGGGGTCGGGGTTTCGGTCGGCGTCTGGGTCGGCGTGCCCGTCGGCGCCGTCGCCGTCGCCGTCGCGGTCGGGGTGCCGGTCGGGGTGCCGGTCGGAGACGGAGTCGGCGCCGGGGTGCAGCTCGGTGGCGCCGACGTGGTCGGCGTCGGTGCCGGCGGTGTGGTGCTCGGCGGGTTGGTCGTCGGCGATGTGCTGGGCGCCGTGGTCGTCGGTGCCGGCGTCGTCGGCCTTGGTGTCGAGGAGGGCGTCGAGGAGGGCGTCGAGGAGGGTGTCGGGGAGGTGGTCGCGGGCGTGCCCGGGGACGTGGCCGGCGACGGTGTCGCCGCGGGCGGGTGGCCGACCGTGACGGGCGGCAGCGTCGGCTTCCGCGCCGGCGGCAACGGCCGGGGGTTGCGGTCCGGTGCCGGCAGGTCGTCGACCCGGGCCCCCCTCGCATACTCCTCGGCGAGGTCGAGCACCAGCCGCACGTACTCGTCGGACCGGTTGTAGCTGTAGACCGCGTCCCGGCGGCCGGCCTCGGTGCGCAGGTCGCCGCCCGCCCGGCAGAGGTAGCGCGCGGCGGCGAGCGCGACGTCGTCGATGTCGAACGGGTCGGCCTTGCCGTCGGAGTCCCCGTCCACCGCGAACATCGCCCAGGTGCCGGGGATGAACTGCATCGGCCCGACCGCCCGGTCGTACGTCGCGTCGCCGTCGTAGCGGCCGCCCTCGGTGTCCCCGATCCGGGCGACCCCGAGCCGGCCGTCCAGCGCTATGCCGACGATCGGCGGGTCGGACCGGCCGTCCCGAAGCAGCGTCGCGCCGGCGAACCGCCCGTGGTTGGACTCGACCCGGCCGATGGCCGCCAGCAGGGACCAGGACAGGCCGCAGCCCGGGTCTTCCGCCGCCATCCGCCGCTCGGCCGTCCGGTAGGCCTTGAGGGCGACCACCGGGATCCCGTTGGCGGCGAAGTCGCTCGCGCCGCCGCCGGAGCCGGCTGCGCCGGTCGTGCCGCCTGGGCTGCCCGGCGCGCCGGCCGCCGTGGTCGACCCGGAGGCCGGTGGGACGGGCGGCGCCGCCAGCGGCGCCCGCAGCTGGCTGCCGGCGACCGCGGTGGCCATGATGGGGCTGGGCATGACCCCGCCCGGCGTGGTCAGCCGGGCTGCCGACGCGGCGGTCGAGGCGGCGGCGATGACGGCGATGCCGGCGAGCGCGATCGGCAGCGCCTGGCGACCCGTGGGACGCGGCGGGCGCAGACCCCGCCGCTGCCACCGCTCAGCCGATCCGCGCATCCCGCCTCCTCCGTCCGGCCCTCCCTCGTATCCACGACCCGTCGACCCTAACCCGGGCTGCGGTCGCTCGTCCGGGGGACTGTGGATTTCGGCCGCTCTGTCCACAGGCTCCGGGACCGACCCTGCCGGGGCCGGCCCGGACTGCGAGACTGGCCCGGTGACCTACCCGTACGAGGCCCCCGTCTCGCAGGCACTCTTCGACCGCGCGACCGCCGTCACCCCCGGCGGCGTCAACTCGCCGGTGCGGGCGTTCCGTGCGGTCGGCGGCACCCCGCGCTTCATGATCGCCGGGTCCGGTGCCCTGCTCTACGACGCGGACAGCCGGGAGTACGTCGACCTGGTCTGCTCGTGGGGGCCGCTGATCCTCGGCCACGCGCACCCCGCGGTGGTGCAGGCGATCTCGTACGCGGCGGCCCGCGGCACCAGCTTCGGCACGCCGACCGCCGGCGAGGTCGAGCTGGCCGAGGAGATCGTGTCCCGGGTGCCGCCGGTCGAGCAGGTCCGGCTGGTGAACAGCGGCACCGAGGCGACCATGTCCGCGATCCGGCTCGCCCGCGGCGTCACCGGCCGGAGCAAGGTGGTCAAGTTCGCCGGCTGCTACCACGGGCATGTCGACGCGCTGCTAGCCGCGGCCGGCTCGGGCGTCGCCACGCTCGCGCTGCCGGACACCCCCGGGGTGACCGGCGCCCAGGCCGGCGACACGATCGTCCTGCCGTACAACGACGTCGCCGCCGTGGAGGCGGCCTTCGCGGCGTACGGCGACGGGATCGCCTGTGTGATCACCGAGGCCGCCCCGGCCAACATGGGCGTCGTCCCGCCGCTGGACGGCTTCAACGCGGAGCTGCGCCGGATCACCGCCGAGCACGGCGCGCTGCTCGTCCTCGACGAGGTCATGACCGGCTTCCGGGTCTCCCCGGCCGGGTGGTATGGGCTGGATCCGGTCGAGGCCGACCTGGTCACCTTCGGCAAGGTGATGAGCGGGGGGCTGCCCGCGGCGGCCTTCGGCGGCCGGGCCGAGGTGATGTCCCGGCTGGCGCCGGCCGGCCCGGTCTACCAGGCCGGCACGCTGTCCGGTAACCCGGTGGCGGTGGCCGCGGGCCTGGCCACCCTGCGTGCCTGCACCGACGAGGTCTACCTGCGGGTGGACGCGGCTGCCGCCACCATCGCCCGGCTGGTCGCCGAGGCGCTCGCCAAGGAGGGCGTGCCGCACCGGGTGCAGACGGCCGGCAGCCTCTTCTCGGTCTTCTTCACCGCGTCTGCGACGCAGCCGGTCCGCGACTACGCCGGCGCCCGGGCCCAGCAGGCGTGGCGCTACCCGCCGTTCTTCCAGGCGATGCTGGCCCGCGGCGTCTACCTGCCGCCGTCGGCGTACGAGGCGTGGTTCGTCTCCGCCGCGCACGACGACGCGGTGCTCGACCGGGTGGCGGACGCGCTGCCCGAAGCCGCCCGCGCGGCGGCGGTCGCCACACCCGAGGGGGACCGGTGACGCCGACGATCGTGCACCTGCTCCGGCACGGCGAGGTCGAGAACCCGGACCACATCATGTACGGCCGGCTGCCCGGCTGGCACCTGTCCGCGGTGGGCCGGCGGATGGCGGAGCGGGCCGCGAAGCCGCTGCTGGACCGGGACATCGTGCACCTCGTCTCCTCGCCGCTGGAGCGGGCCCGGGAGACGGCGGCGCCGCTGGCCTCGGCGCTCGGGCTGGACGTGCGCGTCGACGAGCGGCTGATCGAGGCCGGCAACTCGTTCCAGGGCCAGCCGTTCGGTCCCGGCGACCGGGCCTGGCTGCACCCGTCGGCGTGGCCCCGGCTGCGCAACCCGTTCCGCCCGTCCTGGGGCGAGGCGTACGACCACATCGCGTCCCGGATGCTGGCCGCGGCCTGGGCGGCGCGGGACGCGGCGGAGGGGCACGAGGCGGTGTGCGTGAGCCACCAGCTGCCGATCTGGACGCTGCGCCGGCTGGTCGAGCACAAGCCGCTGTGGCACAACCCGAAATACCGGCAGTGTGGGCTGGCGTCGCTGACCAGCATCACCTTCGACGGCGACCGGGTGCTCGGCGTCGTCTACACCGAGCCCGCCGGTCCGGAGGCGCCGGGCACCACCCCCGGTGCGTGACCCCGATGGCCTGCGGTGACACTGGACCGGTGCCCCGGCTCCGCCGCCTGCTCCCCGTCCTGCTGACCGCGCTGCTCGGCGCCGTCGTGGGCTGCAGCGGCGGCACCGACGCGGTGGACCAGGCCGCCGGCGGGGAGTTCCGGTTCGTCGCCGGGACCGGCAAGGGTGAGGTGATCCCGGCCGCGGAGCGCAAGTCGGCGCCGCCGGTCGGTGGCCGGCTGCTCGGCGGTGGCTCCTGGGACCTCACCGCGCAGCGCGGCAAGGTGGTCGTGCTGAACTTCTGGGCCGCCTGGTGCGGGCCGTGCCGGGTGGAGTCGCCGGACTTCGACCAGGTCTACCGGGCCACCAGGGCGTCCGGCGTGGAGTTCGTCGGGGTCGCGGTGAAGGACCGGGAGGCGGCCGCCGCGGCCTTCGTCGCCGACAAGAAGCTCTCCTATCCGAGTCTCTTCGACCCGGCCGGCAAGGTGGTGCTGCGGTTCCGCGGCTTCCCGGGCAACGGCCTGCCGTACTCCATCGTGATCGACCGGCAGGGCCGGGTGGCGGCGGTCTACCCGACCCCGCTGCTGCGGGCGGACATCGAGCCCGTGGTCGAGCGGCTGGCGGCGGAGCGGTGAGCGCGGCGGCCGGGGCCGGCCAGAGGTTCGCCGAGCTCGTCACCGACGGCCCGCTGCTGGTCGCGGCGCTGGTGGCGGCGCTGGTCGGGCTGGTCAGCTTCCTCTCTCCGTGCGTGCTGCCGCTGGTCCCGGGCTACCTGTCGTACGTCGCCGGGCTGTCCGGTGTGGACGCTGCCGCCGCGCCCCGGGCCAGCGGCGGGACGGTGCTGACGGCCGCCCCGCCGCGGACCCGGGTGGTCGCCGGTGCCGTGCTCTTCGTGCTCGGCTTCACCGCCGTGTTCGTGGCGTACGGGGTGCTCTTCGGCCGGCTCGGCGGGCTGCTGCTGGAGCACCAGCGGACGCTGGAGCGGGTGCTCGGCGCCTTGGTGGTGCTGCTCGGGCTGGCCTTCCTCGGAGTGCTGCCGGGGCTGTCCCGCGACCTGCGGATCCACCGGCTGCCGGCGACCGGGTTGGCCGGTGCGCCGCTGCTCGGGGTGGTCTTCGGGCTGGGCTGGACGCCGTGTATCGGGCCGACGCTCGGCGCGGTGCAGTCGCTCGCGCTCTCGCAGGCCGGCGCGGCGCGCGGAGCGCTGCTGTCCACCGCGTACTGCCTGGGTCTCGGGGTGCCGTTCGTGCTGGTGGCGTTCGGCGCCCGCTGGCTGGTCGGTGCGCTCGGCGTGGTGCGCCGGCACCCGGCGGTGGTCACGTACGTGGGCGGTGGCCTGCTGGTACTGCTCGGCCTGCTGCTGCTCACCGGCCTGTGGGGGGACCTGATGGTCGACCTGCGCTCCTGGGCCGGCGCCACCGGGATCGGGACCTCACTGTGAGCGCCGGCGTCGTGCCTCCCCCGGGCTCGCTCACGATCGAGCCGGCGCGTCCTGCGGCGGGCCCGCGGGAGGCACGGTGACGGCGGCCCCGGACACGCCGGTCCGCGGGGACGTCGAGCCGGCCGAGCTGTCGACGCAGCCGGACCCGGTCCGGTCCGGACCGGCCGGCGGCCTGCTCGCGCTGGCCCGCACCGGCTGGCGCCGGCTGACCAGCATGCGCATCGCGCTGGTGCTGCTCTTCCTGCTCGCGCTGGCCTCGGTGCCGGGCTCGCTGCTGCCGCAGCGCCCGCTGAACCCGGTCAAGGTCGACAACTACGTCGCCGAGCACCCCGGGCTGTCCCGCGTCCTGGACGCGGCCGGTTTCTTCGACGTCTTCGCCGCACCCTGGTTCGCGGCGATCTACCTGCTGCTGTTCATCTCACTGCTGGGCTGCGTGCTGCCGCGGCTGCGGCAGCACGCCCGCGCGATGCTGCAGCCGCCGCCGGCGGTGCCGCGCCGGCTGGAGCGACTTCCGGAGTCCGGGACGTACGAGGCGGCCGGCGAGCCGGTGGCGGTGGCCGCGGAGGCGACCCGGCGGCTGCGCGGCTGGCGGACGGTGACCCGGCCGGAGCCGGACGGGGCGGTCACGGTCGCCGCCGAGCGCGGCTACCTGCGGGAGACCGGCAACCTGGTCTTCCACACCGCTCTGGTGGTGCTGCTGGCGGGCATCGCCGCCGGCCGGCTGTGGGGCTACCAGGGCACGGTGCTGGTCACCGAGGGCGACGCCGGCATCTGCAACGCCCGGGCGCTGTACGACTCGTTCCGGCCGGGCCGGCTGGTCGACGGGTCCGGGCTGGCCCCGTTCTGCATCGACAAGCTGGACGACTTCACCGCGACCTACGACCCGGACGGGACGCCGTCGGAGTTCCGCGCGGACATCACGTACACGATCGGCGACGGCGACGGCGACGCGCCGAAGCACTACGCGCTGAAGGTGAACGAGCCGCTCCGGGTGGACGGCGTCCGGGTATACCTGGTCAGCCACGGCTTCTCGCCGCGGTTCACGGTCCGGACCGGGCCGGGCAAGGTCGTCTCCGACGTGTCCGCGCCGTTCCTCCCGCAGGACGGGACGCTGCTCAGCGAGGGCGCGGTCAAGCTGCTGGACGAGGTGCGTCCGCAGCTCGCCCTCTACGGGCTCTTCGCGCCGACCGCGGTGGACCCCGGCGACGGCACGATCCGGTCGGCGTCGGCGCAGCCGAAGGCGCCGGGCGTGGCGATCGTGGTCTACCGCGGCGACCTCGGGCTGGACAGCGGACGGCCGCAGTCGGTCTACAGCATCGACCAGCGGCAGGTGGACCGCGGCGCGCTGAAGGAGGTCGCCACCGCGAAGCTGGTGCCGGGCCGCTCGGTCACCCTGGACGACGGCACGACGATCACCTTCGACGGCTACCGGGAGTGGGCGACGATCCAGGTCAACCGCGACCCGGGACAGCTGGGCGTGCTCGTCGCGGCGGGCGCGGTGGTGCTCGGGCTGCTGCTGTCGCTCGGGGTACGCCGACGGCGGGTCTTCCTTCGGATCACGCCGTCGGGGCCCGCGTCAACTGGTCCGTCCGCATCTGTGGACGGTTCGCCGCCTGTGCAGGACGAGGCGACCGATCGGCCGCCGAGCCGTAATGTGGTCGCGGTCGGGGGGCTCGCCCGCACCGACGCCGGCGGGTTCGGCCCCGAGTTCGCCCGGCTCGTCGAGCGGCTCCGCGACCCCGCGGCTGGAAGGAAGGATTGACCGTGCCCGTCGACGCCGGCCTCGCGACCCTGTCCGACCATCTTTTCGTGTGGGGCATCCTGCTCTACAGCGTGGCTCTGATCAGCTACTGCGGGGAGTATGCGTTCGGTCGCCGGGGCAAGGTCGCGGTGACGGCGGAGGAGCCGGCGCCGGTCCGTGCCGGTGGGCCCACCCCCTCGCCGGACGCCCCGGTCCCGCCGGCCGGTCGCTCGACCCGGGCCGAGCGGTTCGGCCGGATCGCGGTGGCCGCGACCGCCGTCGGTCTCGGCCTGCAGCTGGCGTCGCTCACCACCCGCGGGCTGGCCACCGACCGGGTGCCGTGGGGCAACATGTACGAGTTCTCCTCGGTGGTCGGCGCCGCCGGCGTGACGGCCTTCCTGGCGGTGCTGGTGCGGCTGCCCCAGGTCCGCTACCTCGGCATGTTCCTGCTGATGCCGGTGGTGGTGCTGCTCTTCCTGGCCGGCACGGTGCTCTACTCGGACGCGGCGCCCCTGGTGCCGGCCCTGCGGTCCTACTGGATCGTCATCCACGTCACCTCGATCGCCATCGGCACCGGCATCTTCCTGGTCAGTTTCGTCGGCACCGTGCTCTATCTGGTGCGCCGCAAGTGGGACCTCGCGATGGCGGCCGGCCGGACGCCGAAGCGCTTCCCGTTGACGCTGGGCCGGCGGCTGCCGCCCGCCGAGGTGCTCGACAAGATGGCCTACCGGTCGGTCGCCTTCGGCTTCCCGATCTACACCTTCGGCATCATCTCCGGGGCCATCTGGGCCGAGGCGGCCTGGGGCCGCTACTGGGGCTGGGACCCCAAGGAGACCTGGGCGTTCATCACCTGGGTGGTGTACGCGGCATACCTGCACGCCCGCGCCACCGCCGGCTGGCGCGGGACCGCCGCGGCCCGGGTCAACCTGGTCGCGTTCGCGACGATGATCTTCAACTTCTTCGTGGTCAACATGGTCATCTCCGGCCTGCACTCCTACGCCGGTCTGACCTGATCGTCCTGGTGCGAAAGCGGCCTCGAGGCTGACCGCGAGGCGAGGAGGGAGGGTCTACGGTGTGCGCTCGGCGCCATGGCGCGGACGACGGCGACCGTACGGACGGCGTTGCCGACGCGCTCGCCCGGTGGGACACGGCGCAGGGCTGGCTGAAGCACATGCGACCCGCGGGCGCCGCCGACCTGCCGCCGGTGGCGTACGGCTCGGCCGGGCAGCAGTCCGGCGGTGCCGGGCTGCCCGCGGCGCCGTCCGGGCCGGACAGCTGGGACGCCGTGCTCTCCGCCGAGCCGCCGCCGCCGGCCCACACCGACGATCCGTGGGCGCCCACTGCCGCGTCCGTCGGGCGCCTCGACGACCCCGAGCAGGAGCTCTGGACGGCACCCGAGCCGCCACCGCACGCCGTCCGGTCGACGGGAGGAACCACCGGCATGCACCCCGACGAGGACCGCCCCGCACCCTCGGACGCTTCCTCCGCTTCCGGCGATGCTGCCGCCGACCGGCCGGGCAGCGACGAGCGCTCGGCGCCGGCCACCGGCACCGACCGAGGTGACCGTGCGGAGGAGCAGCCGGCGGTCGAGCTCACCGACGACGAGTGGCTGACGCACCTGCGCGGCACCCGGCCTGAGCAGGAGACCGGCAGCCGAGCGGAGTGGACCCGGCGGACGCCCGGCCCGCAGTCCTGGTCGGCGCCGGACCGGCCCGCCGCGCCGACGCCTCCACCGCGCACCGAGCCGCCCCCACCGCCCGCGCCGCCCGCGCCACCCGCGGCGCCCGACCGTCCGAAGTGGACGATCGGCGACAGCGGCGGCATTCCGGTGCCGGCTCCGGTGGACGACCGGCGGCCGACGGCGGCCGACGGATCCCCGCCCGCACCGGTTCGTCCCGAGTGGACAGAGCCGCAGCCGACCGGCCGGCCGGAGCGGCCGCCCGAGTCCCCCGGTCCCCGGGGTGACGCCCGAGAGCACGGCGGTGAGTCGGCGAGTGAGCAGTGGAACGGTCCGGGGTCCGACTGGTTCGGCTCGCCTTCCGGTCCCGGCGGAGCGCAGCCTGCGCGGTCGGCGCCCGGCAAGGCGGGTCAGGCCCACGGAGCGCAGCCTGCGCAGTCCGGGCCCGGCGACACCGGCCCGACCGGTGCGGCGCCGGCCGGCGCTTCCTGGGCAGGACCGTCCGGCGGTCCGGCCGCCTCCGTGGCATGGTCCGACGGACCTTCCGGCCCGCAGCGGGGAAACCGCCCGCCCCGGTCCTGGCCGGGCGCCGGTGTGCCGCCGGTCGCGTACCCGCAGGGCGGCCCGCCGCTCGGCTGGTCCGGCCAGCGGAGCCAGCCCGGTTATCCCGGCCAGGCCGGCCATGCTGGGTGGTCGGGTGAGCCCGGCCAGCCCGGCCATCTTGGGTGGTCGGGTCAGCCCGGCCAGCCCGGCTATCCTGCGTGGTCGGGTCAGCCCAGCCAGCCTCGCCGAGCCGGGTGGTCGGGTGAGCCCGGCCAGCCCGGCCATCCTGGGTGGCCCGGCCAGCCCGGCGGGTCGGGTCGGCCCAGTCGGCCCGGCGATCCCGGTCAGCCCGGCGATCCCGGTCAGCCCGGCGATCCCCGTCAGGCCGGCTACCCCAGTCAGCCGGGATACCCCGGTCAGCCCGGCCAGCCCGGCTGGCTGCAGCAACCGCCGACCGTCGATGAGCTCACCGCCAACTCCCTGCTGCGGCAGCGCCGTCTCGCGCCGCGATCCGGCTGGCGGCGGGCCGTCTACACGCTCACCGCGCACACGCTCAATCCCGGCCAGTCCCCGGAGGACCGCCGCCGGCAGGAGCTGATCGCGCGCGCCTCGGTCCCGGTCCGTGGCTGCCACCGGATCGCCGTCATCAGCCTCAAGGGCGGCGTCGGCAAGACGACCACCACCGTCGCGCTCGGCGCGACCCTCGCGTCGCTGCGGGGCGACCGGGTGATCGCGGTCGACGCCAACCCGGACCGCGGCACGCTCTCCGGCAAGATCCCGCTGGAGACGGTCGCGACCGTCCGCAACCTGCTCAACGACGTCGACTCGATCCACCACTACTTCGGCGTCCGGCGCTACACCTCCCAGTCGGCCGACCGGCTGGAGGTGCTGGCGTCGGAATCGGACCCGGCGGTGTCGACCGCCTTCAGTGAGGGCGACTACCGGACCGTCGCCGATGTCCTGCAGCGCTTCTACAACATCGTGCTCACCGATTGCGGGACCGGCCTGCTGCACTCCGCCATGACCGGCGTACTCGACCTGGCCGACCAGATCGTGCTGGTCAGCTCGGGGTCCGTGGACGGCGCCCGCAGCGCCAGCGCCACCCTGGACTGGCTGGAGGCGCACGGGCGCGGCGAGCTGGTGCGCAACTCGGTGGCGGTGATCAACTCGGTCCGGCCGAAGTCGGGCGGGGTCGACCTCGACAAGCTCGAGGCGCACTTCGCTGCCCGCTGTCGGGCGGTGACCCGCATCCCATACGACGCGCACCTGGAGGAGGGTGCCGAGGTCGACCTCGGCGAGCTGTCGGACGCGACCCGGTCCGCCCTGCTGGAACTGGCCGCCGAGGTGGCTGATGCCTTCCCGCGGGATGCCTTCCCGCGGGACCGCCGTCCGCTGACGCCCCCGCCCTACGGCGGCCCGGCCCGGACCGCCGACCCCCTCTGGCCCGGGGCCGGTCCCGGCTAAGGCTGCTCGTCGTCCCGACGGGTGCGCCGGTCCAGGTCGCGCAGGAACTCGGGGTCGTCGTCCGGCCCCACGAACCGCTGTCGCGGCTGCGCCCCTGCGGCCTTCCGAGCGGCGGCGAACCGCCACGCGAGGACGACGAGGAGCACGGTCAGGAGGAGGAGCAGGGCTGGCACTCAGCCAGGGTAACCGGGCCGACCATGATCCCGCGCCACAATCCACAGGGTGGGACGCAGGCCACCCGGACCGGTGTCAGGCGGGGGTGGGCGGCTCGCGGTCGTCCTGGTCGTCGGACCCCTCGCGGCGAAGCTCGTCCTCGCGCCGGCGCAGGTCCTCCTCCCAGCTGCCGAGCAGCTTCTCGTGCTCCTGCGCCGCCCGCCGGTCGAGCCGGGCGAGGAACTCGGGGTCGTCGTCCGGCGCCACCGGACCGGACCGGCCGAAGGCCCCGGACCGCGGCTGCCCGCCCGGCCGGGTCGGCCAGGCGGTGCGCCCGGTGGAGCCGAGCCGGGGCCGTCCCCCCGCCCGCGGCGAGGTGCCCCGGTCCCGCGGCCGGCCCCACACCAGCCACGCGACCGCGCCGACCTCGAGAGTGAGCAGCAGGACGGCGATCCAGAGCCCCTTGGGCAGGCCGCGGACCTGCTCCGGGTCGGCGCTGATCGCGTCCAGCACGCAGTAGAGCCAGACGGCGAGCGCGACCAGGAACAGGATCCCGCCGAAGCGCACCAGCACTGTTCTCACCCCTTGGCGGGAGCATACGACCGGAGGCCGTGATACTGGCGGGGTGGCGTACGACGATCTGCGGGACTTCATCGCTCGGCTGGAGCGGGACGGCCAGCTGCGCCGGGTGACCGCGCCGGTCGACCCGCACCTCGAGGTCACCGAGATCGTCCAGCGGGTGGTCCGGGTGCAGGGGCCGGCGCTGCTGTTCGAGCGGCCCACCCGCGGTCGGCTGCCGCTGGCCGTCAACCTCTTCGGCACCGAGCAGCGGATGGCGACCGCGCTCGGCGTCGAGCGGCTCGACGACGTCGGCGGGCGGATCGCCGAGTTGCTGCGGCCGGAGATCCCGGTCGGGCTCGGCGGCCTGCGGGAGGCGCTCGGCAAGGCCGCGCAGCTGCGGGCGGTGCCGCCACGCCGGGTCCGTACCGCGCCCTGCCAGGACATGGTGCTCAAAGGGGACGACGTCGATCTCGGCATCCTGCCCGGGCTGCATGCCTGGCCGGAGGACGGCGGCGTCTTCCTCAACCTCGGGCTGACCCACACCAGGCACCCGGAGACCGGCGCCCGCAACCTCGGGATGTACCGGTTGCAGCAGCACGACCACCGGACCGTCGGCCTGCACTGGCAGATCCACAAGGACTCGAACGCGCACCATGCGGTCGCCGAGCGGCGCGGTGAGCGGCTGCCGGTGGCGATCGCCTTCGGCTGCGACCCCGCGGTCACGTACGCGGCGAGCGCGCCGCTGCCGGCGGAGATCGACGAGTACCTGTTCGCGGGATTCCTCCGCCGCAAGCGGGTGGAGATGGTGGAGTGCCTGACGGTGCCCCTGCAGGTGCCGGCGAACGCGCAGGTGGTCCTGGAGGGCTGGCTGGAGCCCGGCGCACGCCACCCGGAGGGTCCGTTCGGCGACCACACCGGCTTCTACACCCCGGTCGAGCCCTTCCCGGCGCTGACCGTCGACTGCATGACCATGCAGCGCGACCCCGTCTACCAGACCATCATCGTCGGCCGGCCGCCGCAGGAGGACGGGCCGATCGGCAAGGCGACCGAGCGGATCTTCCTGCCGCTGCTGCGACTGTCCATCCCGGACATCGTCGACTACGACCTGCCGGTGGAGGGCGTCTTCCACAACTGCGTGATCGTCTCCATCGAGAAGCGCTTCCCCAAGCACGCGCAGAAGGTGATGAACGCGATCTGGGGCGCCGGCCTGCTGTCGCTGTCCAAGCTGGTCGTGGTGGTCGACGCGGACTGCGACGTGCACGACCACTCGGAGGTGGCCTGGCGGGCGCTCGGCAACGTCGACTACGCGCACGACCTGCTCAGCACCGTCGGGCCGGTGGACCACCTGGACCACTCGTCGTACGAGCAGTTCTGGGGCGGGAAGGTGGGCATCGACGCCACCCGGAAGCTGCCGACCGAGGGCTACCGGCGGGCCGGTGGCTGGCCGGCCGAGGCGGTGATGGCGCCGGACGTGGTGGCCCGGGTCGACCGGCGCTGGCCGGAGCTCGGGCTGTGACCGCCGAGCGGTCGTACGACGGCCTCGCCGCCCCGGTGCATGCCGGCGCCGGTCGGGTGCGCGCTTTCCTGCGGCTGGTCACCATCGAGCATTCGGTCTTCGCGCTGCCGTTCGCGTACGTCGCCGCGCTCACCGCCATGCGGGACGAGCCGGGTCGCCGGGTCGACTGGGGAACGCTCGGGCTGGTGACGCTCGCCATGGTGGCCGCCCGCACGTTCGCGATGGCGGCCAACCGGGTGATCGACCGGCGGATCGACGCCCGCAACCCGCGCACCGCGCGGCGCGAGCTGGTCACCGGAGCGGTCTCGGTCCGCACTGCGACCGCGGGCGCGGTGCTCGCGCTCGCCGTCTTCCTCGCCGCGGCGGCCGCGCTGAACCCGCTCTGCCTCGTGCTGGCGCCGCTGGCGGTCGTGCCGCTGGTGCTCTACCCGTACGCGAAGCGCGTGACGGACCTCCCGCACGCGGTTCTCGGCATCGCCCAGGCGGTGGCCCCGGTCGGGGCGTGGATCGCGGTGACCGGGTCGTGGGACTGGCGGCCGGTGGTGCTCGGGCTCGCGGTGGGCACCTGGATCGGCGGCTTCGACCTCATCTACGCCTGCCAGGACGCCGAGATCGACCGGGCGATCGGGGTGCGTTCGGTGCCGGCGCGGTGGGGGGTGCGGGCGGCGCTGCGCGCCTCGACGGCGACGCATCTCGTCACCTTCGGGCTGCTGGCCTGGTGGGGGCTGCTCGCCGACTACGGCCCGCTCTGGTATGCCGGCCTGGTGCTGACGGCGGCCGCATTCGCGTACGAGCACGCGGTCGTCCGGGCCGACGACCTGTCCCGGGTCAACCGCGCCTTCTTCACCGCCAACGGGGTCGTCGGCCTCGGCCTGCTCGTCATGGCGGTCGCCGACCTGGTCCTGACCGGCGGCCTTGGCCCGTGATGACCTCGGCCACCTTCATCGACCCGGAGCGGGGTGATACGGACGCTCGGCGGCCCTGGGTGGTGGGGGTGTCGGGGGCGTCCGGGACGCCGTACGCCCGGGCGGTGCTGACCGCGCTGCTGGCCCGGCGGCTGCCGGTGGACCTGGTGGTGTCCCGGGCCGCGCGGCTCACCCTGCTGGACGAGACCGGGCTGAGCCTGCGGGACGTGCACTGGCGGCAGGATCTCGCCGCCTGGCTGGAGCGTGACCTCGACGGGAACGACGTCGCCTACCACCCGGCCGGAGACCTCGCCGCCGGACCGGCCAGCGGCTCGTACCCGACCCGGGGCATGGTCGTCGTCCCGGCGAGCACGGCCGCGGTGGCGGGCATCGCGCTGGGACTGTCGAAGGACCTGCTGCAGCGCGCCGCCGACGTCACGCTGAAGGAGCGGCGGCTGCTGGTCGTCGTCCCGCGCGAGACGCCTTACACCCGCGGCACCTTGCAACACCTGCTGTCCCTGCACGACGCGGGCGCCACCGTGCTGCCGGCGAGCCCGGCCTTCTATGCGGGCGCCAAGGACGTGCAACAGCTGGTCGACTTCGTCGCGGCCAAGGTGCTGGACGCGATGGGGGTGGAACACGACCTGCTCCACCGCTGGACCGGCCGCCTCGGAGCGGCCCGGGAGGGGCGGGAGTGAGCCGGCCCAGCAGGGAGCCGGCCGATCAGGCCGTGGCTCGGGGCCCGACGCTTTCGCTGGAGAGTTGGTGCAGCAGCGCCCGCACCTCCGACTCCAGGAACCGTCGGTGCCCGCCAGGTGTCCGAATGCTGTGGATCCGGCCGGCTGCCGCCCAGCGTGTCACCGTCTTCGGGTCGACGCGGAACAGTGCGGCCACTTCGCCCGGCGTGAGCAGTCGCTCGCGTGGGTCCATTCACTCCCCCTGGGACTTGACAGCCACGCGGTACAGGGTCAGGGCTCCGCGTGTGCTGACACACAGTGAACCACTTCCCGCACTCCCTGTCCTCCGAACACTCTGATGTCGGAATGAGCCAGTCTCATTGGAGGCGGAGCGTGAGTTCTCTGCGACAGTTCGACGGGGTCGACCGGACGCTGATCGAGGCGCTGCGGGCGAACGGCCGGGCCACCAGCGCGGAGTTGGCGCGACAGGTGCGGCTGCCCGCCCCGGCGGTGCACGAGCGGGTCGGCAAGTTGGACGCGGCCGGGGTCATCACGGGCTACCACGCCACGGTCGACCCGGGGTGTATCAGGGCCGGGGCCCCGCGCTCTGTACGGGTGACCGGCCCTTCTGGTGGGGCTGAGGGGATTCCGCCCGGAGGACACAGCCGGTCACGGGTGTGGCGACGGGGGTCTGGCGGCGGCCGACAGGGGGAGGGCCTCCGCCGATCCACCCCGAAGTGGGGGGAAGTGCCGGCGGGCCGGGTGGGCAGCGGGGGGAGTGCCCACCCGGCCCCGTCGCGTCCCGGGCGTCCGTGTGAGGGCAACAGGCGGCCAGGCGCCGGCATGGCCCGGCGGGCGCTCGCTGTCGTGGGGCAGCCCGGTCCAGCTCCCGCAGCGCGCCCGCCGTCCGGCCCGCTCGGACGGGCGCGTGGGCCGGGCTGATCCGGCCCGCCGCCGAGGTAGCCGGCTCGCGTCCCGCTCGGCCGCCCGCACCGAGATCCGGGACGGCCGGGTCGCCTCGTCGCCGCAGCTCCGGCGTCGGGGGGCTCGTCCACGCCTGGGCCCCGGCGGTCTCCGCAGAGGTTGCCCGCTCGGCGATGTATCAGTGCCCGCGAGGACGTGCTCTTGCAGCCGACAGCCGAGCACAAGGGGGATCCGTGTCCGCGTCCACAATGCCGACCCGCGTCCGCGTCCGCGCCACCGACCCGGTGTCCGAGGCGGGCGTCTCCAGCCAGCTTCGGGTGCAACCCGACCTGGAGGTCCTCTCGTCCGACTCGCCGGTGCGCCCGGACGTCGTCGTGCTCGTCGCGGACCGCGTCGACGAGAGCACGGCGGCGTCGATCCGGGCTGCGCGTGACACGGGCGGCCCGCGTGCGGTGCTGGTGGTCGGCACAGTGGACGGGGTGGAGGTGCTGGCCGCGGTCGAGGCCGGCGTGGCGGCGATCGTCCGGCGCGCCGAGGCCACCCCCGAGCGGCTGTGCACCGCGATCCGGGCCGCCGCCACCGGCGACGGGCATCTGCCGCCGGACCTGCTCGGCCGGCTGCTGCAGCAGGTCGGCGCCGCGCAGCGCCGGGCGAGCGCGCCCACCGGGCTGACCTTCGGCGGGCTCACCCAGCGGGAGCTGACCGTGCTCCGACTGATCGCGGATGGTTACAGCACGAGCGAGATCGCCATCCGGATGGCCTACTCGGAGCGCACGATCAAGAACTCCATCCACGATCTGGTGTCCCGTTTCCACCTCCGCAACCGCACCCACGCGGTCGCGTTCGCGGTGCGCCAGGGCCTTATCTAGACCTTCACCCAGCTGGTGACCAGGTCGCGGCCGCTCGCGGTGAGCAGCCGCAGCCGCAGCAGCCCGGCCGGCGCGCCGTCGAAGGTGAAGAGGCTGTCCTCCACCGGGACCGGTGACCGCCGCGTCGGCGTCTCCACCTCGGCGCGGACCAGCGCGGTGCCGGAGACCTGGGCGACCAGGTCGCGCAGGACGCCGCGCTCGGTGACCTGCAGCTCGACGGTCACCGGGCCGGTCTCGAAGGAGATCAGCCGGACATCGCCCTCGCCGCGGACAGCGAGCAGCCGGTCCCGCTCCTCGGCGGAGTCGCGGACCAGCTCGGCCAGCTCCTCGTCCAGCCGGCGCAGTCCGAGCAGCGCCTTGGCGCCCTCGGCCAGGTGCGGCGGCACCGGGTCGAGCTCGTCGACCACCAGGCGCAGCCGGCCGAGCAGGGCCTCGTCGGTCTCGTGCGGTCCGGGGGTGGTCATGCCCACGCCTCCCCGGTTTCGGCGTCGGTGAGGACCGTGCCGGCGAGCAGCGCCTTGAGCTGGCTCAGGCAGCGCCGCCGGGTGGGGCCGATGCTGCCGACCGGCATGCCGAGCGCCTCGGAGATCTCCTCGTACGCCTGCGGCTCGTAGACCGCCACCCGCAGCAGCTGCCGGCACCGCTCCGGCAGCTTCCCGTACGCGGACCACAACGCTGCGTTGCGCTCGTCCAGCAGCACTGCGGCGTCGATCGGTGTGGTGTCGTCGGGCCGGTCCAGTACCGACTCCTCGCCGGCCGGCCGCTCCCGTACGCCGCGCCGCAGCACCCGCAGCGACTCCCGCCGGGCGGTGGTCACCAGCCAGCCGACCAGCCGGGTCGGCTCCTCGATCCGGTCCAGGTGCTCGACCAGCCGCAGCCAGGTCGTCTGGACCACGTCGGCGACGTCCGCCAGGTCCAGCCGGAACGACCGGGCCACCGCGTAGAGCAGCGCGTTGTGCTGGTCCACCAGCTCCGCCCAGGCACGCTCGTCGCCCTGCGCCGCGCGGGCGAGCAGGGAGGCGGTCGCGCTGAACGTGTCGGTCATCGGTCCCTTCACAGCGGGAGTCATGGTCCAGTGTGCCGCACACACCGCCAGTGCCGACCGGGTCCCCACCGACCAGACGCTAGAGCCGTGTTGCGCCGCTCGGCAGGGTCGGCCGGGTAGCCGATCGGGCCGACCCGCTGCCCGAACGGGCAGCACTGCCCCCGGCGAGGACAGGACAGCGGCAGCCAGCACAGCGGTGCGGCAGCGGCCGGAAGCGGACCGTACAGTCGAGCTGTGCGCACCTCCCGACAGCAGGAGCTCTCCGAGAAGGTGGCCGCCGGCGAGCGGCTGAGCTACGCCGACGGCGTCGACCTCTACGCCACCGACGACCTGGCCTGGCTGGGCGGCCTGGCCCACTCGGTGCGGACGGCGAAGAACGGCGACCGGACCTTCTTCAACGTCAACCGGCACCTCAACCTGACCAACGTCTGCGCCGCCAGCTGCGCGTACTGCTCGTTCCAGCGCAAGCCGGGGCAGAAGGACGCGTACACGATGCGGGTGGAGGAGGCGGTGGCGCTGGCCAAGGCGATGGAGCCGGCCGGGATCACCGAGCTGCACATCGTCAACGGGCTGCACCCGACGCTGCCCTGGAAGTACTACCCGCGGGTGCTGCGGGAGCTCAAGGCCGCGCTGCCCGGGGTCGCGCTGAAAGCCTTCACCGCGACCGAGGTGCACTGGTTCGAGGAGATCTCCGGGCTGTCCGCGGACGAGATCCTGGACGAGCTGATCGACGCCGGGCTGGAGTCGCTGACCGGCGGCGGCGCGGAGATCTTCGACTGGGACGTGCGCAAGCAGATCGTCGACCACGCCACGCACTGGGAGGACTGGTCGCGGATCCACCGGCTGGCGCATGCCAAGGGGCTGCGGACGCCGGCGACCATGCTCTACGGGCACATCGAGGAGCCGCGGCACCGGGTCGACCACGTGCTGCGGCTGCGCGGGCTGCAGGACGAGACCGGCGGCTTCACGGCATTCATCCCGCTGCGCTTCCACGGCAATCCCGACGGCGCCGACAACAACCGGCTCTCGCACCTGCCGATGGCGACGCCGGCCGAGGCGCTGAAGACCTTCGCGGTGTCCCGGCTGCTCTTCGACAACGTCGAGCACGTCAAGTGCTTCTGGGTGATGCACGGCCTGGACACCGCCGCGCTGGCGCTCAACTTCGGCGCGGACGACCTGGACGGCTCGGTGGTGGAGTACAAGATCACCCACGACGCGGACGGGTACGGGACGCCGGACACCATGACCCGCGAGGACCTGCTGGAGCTGATCCGGGACGCCGGCTTCCGGCCGGTCGAGCGCAACACCCGGTACGAGACGCTCCGCGAGTACGACGGGCCGGACCCGGACCGGCGCTCGACCCCGCAGCCGATCGGGGCCTGAGCCCCGGCCGGCGCGGTCACCCCGGCCGTTCACCCCGGCCCCCACCGCCCGGCGCGGTCACCCCCGGCCGGTCACCCTGGGTGCGCGGCGGCCGCCCGGCGCTGCGCTACGGTCTGCCCTGTCCGGCCCGCCGGGCCGCCGGGGAGTCCGAGGGGGAGCAGTGACCGCCATCGCCAGCGTCATCGGACGCGAGATCCTCGACAGCCGGGGCAACCCCACGGTCGAGGTGGACGTCCTCCTGGAGGACGGTTCGCTCGGCCGGGCGGCGGTGCCCTCCGGCGCCTCCACCGGCACCCGGGAGGCGGTCGAGCTGCGCGACGACGACCCGGCCCGGTTCCTCGGCAAGGGCGTCCAGCGCGCGGTCGCCGGCGTCGACGGGGAGATCGCGGACGCGGTCATCGGCCTGGAGGCCGAGGACCAGGCCGAGGTGGACCAGGTGATGATCGACCTCGACGGCACCCCGGACAAGGGCCGGCTCGGGGCGAACGCGCTGCTCGGCGTCTCGATGGCGGTGGCGAAGGCGGCCGCGGAGGCCAGCGGGCTGCCGCTCTACCGGTATGTCGGGGGCGTCTCCGCGCGCCTGCTCCCGCTGCCGATGATGAACATCATCAACGGCGGCGTGCACGCGGACAACCCGCTCGACTTCCAGGAGTTCATGATCGCGCCGATCGGCGCCGGCACGTTCTCGGAGGCCGTGCGCGCCGGCTCGGAGGTGTTCCACACCCTGCGCAAGGCGCTGGCCGCGGCCGGCCAGCACACCGCGGTCGGCGACGAGGGCGGCTTCGCCCCCGGCCTGCGGACCGCCGACGAGGCGCTCGAGTTCATCGTCTCGGCGATCCAGCGGGCCGGCTACACGCCGGGCGAGGACATCGCGCTGATGCTGGACCTGGCCGCCTCGGAGTTCTTCCGGGAGGGGGTCTACGACTACGCCGGGGAGGGGCGGAAGCGCTCGGTCGAGGAGCACGTCGCGTACCTGGCGGACCTGGTGTCCCGCTTCCCCATCCGGTCCATCGAGGACCCGATGGCGCAGGACGACACGGCCGGCTGGGAGCTGGTCACCCGCACCTTGGGGGACCGCTGCCAGCTGGTCGGCGACGACGTCTTCTGCACCAATGTGGTGCTGCTGCGCGACGGCATCTCCCGTGGCATCGCCAACTCGATCCTGGTCAAGGTCAACCAGATCGGCACCCTGACCGAGACGTTGACCACCACCGAGACCGCGCACAAGGCCGGCTACACGGTGGTCGTCTCGCACCGGTCCGGGGAGACCGAGGACACCACCATCGCCGACCTCTCGGTGGCGACCGGCGCCGGCCAGATCAAGACCGGCTCGCTGTCCCGGTCCGACCGCACCGCGAAGTACAACCAGCTCATCCGGATCGAGCAGGAGCTCGGCGACCAGGCGCAGTACGCGGGCCGGACGGTGCTCAGGACACCGGCCTGACCCGCCGGGCTGCGGGAGTGGGGCGGGCCGGCGTACGACTGGTGACGCCGGGACGCCCGGGCGGTTCGCCCATCGGCCACGGCGGACCTGCCGCCGTCCGCGTTGCCGCACCGCCGTACGGTGGAGCGGTGAAGGCGTTCGCCGTCTACACCGCGGGCCGGGTGCTGGTCTTCGCCGGCGTCGCGGCGCTGCTGTTCGCCGCCGGCCTGCGCGGCTTCGTGCTGGTGCTGGCCGCCCTGCTGGTCAGCCTCCCGGTGTCGTACGTGGTGCTGGCCCGCCCGCGGGCCGACTTCGCGACCGCGGTCGAGCGGCGGATCACCGAGCGTCGGGCCCGCCGCGAGGACCTCCGGTCCCGGCTGCGGGGAGACGACGAGCCGGCTGCCTGAGTGGCGACACGGTTGCGGTTCCGGCCGCCGGGTAGTGGTTCGGAGTCCCCCGAACGTCATGGACCGGAAGGACCGTCATGAGCAACCCAGGCCCCCCGGGCGGGGATGAGCGCCCCCTGGCCGGCCCGGACGCCGGCATGGGCCTGCCCGAGTCGGGCACCCAGCATGCGACCTCCACCGACTTCGCGCTGCCGGTCGAGGCGGCGGGCGAGCCGGAACCGCTGACCTCGGGCGGACCGGTCGGGGAGGCCCGGCCGCCGGTGCCCCCGGCGTACGAGGACCCGTCGGAGCTGGTCGACCCGGCCGCCCCGGCGTACGAGGAGCCGACCGACCTGCTGGCCGCGGTGCCGGAGGCCGAGGCGACCGCGCTGGGCGCTGCCGGCACCCCCGCGTACGACGCGCTCGCCGCGGAGACCCGCTTCGGCGAGCCGGCGCCGAAGCCGGGCGGCGGGCTGCTGGCGCAGGTCAAGGCCTTCGCCGACGAGCGGCCGGCGGCCTTCCTCGGTGCCGCGCTGGTGGCCGGCTGGCTGGTCGGCAAGCTGCTGAGCTCGTCCGACGACGACGAGGACTGAGGTGGGCGACGTGACCAGGCATGCGGACGAGCCGGCCGGGCTGACCACCCGGTCCGACGCCTCCCCGGGGCAGCTCGCCTCGGAGGTCGCCAAGGACCTCTCCACCTTGGTGCGGCAGGAGATCGCGCTGGCCAAGGCCGAGCTGCAGCAGGAGGCGAAGACCGCCGGGGCGGCGGCCGGGGCCCTCGGCGGCGCCGGCTTCGCCGGCTACTTCGTGCTGGTCTTCCTGTCCCTCGGACTGATGTGGGGGCTGGACGCCTGGCTGCCGCTCGGCTGGGCCGCGGTGGTCGTGGCCGCGGTCTGGGCGGTCGTCGCCGCCGTGCTCGCGGTCGTCGGCCGGAGCCGGTTGAAGAGGTTCAACCCGAAGCCGGAGCGCACGATCGAGACCGTGAAGGAGGACGTGCAGTGGGCGAAGACCCGGAACGCATAGAGCGGGAGATCGAGCGCACCCGGGCCAAGCTCGGCGAGGACCTGGACGCGCTCGAGGAGAAGATCAACCCGAAGAAGGTCGCCCACCGCTCGGTGGAGCGGGCGAAGGAGAAGGTGGCCGAGGTCAAGGACAAGGTGGTCGGCGCGGCCAACGGGCAGTCCGGTGCCGGGGTCGGCGACAAGGTCGCCGGCCTGGCCGGCACGGCCAGGGAGAAGGCGGCTCCGCTGGCGGCGACCGCGAAGGAGAAGGTCGGCCCGCTGGCGGCGACCGCGAAGGACAAGGTCGCCCCGCTCGCGGCGACCGCGAAGGACAAGGCGGCGGCCCGGGCCGGCCTCGACCCGCAGACCGCGGACACCCGCGAGGTGGCCACCGTGGTCGCCGGCAACGCGTGGCAGACGCTGCTCGAGCAGACCCGGCGCAACCCGGTGGCCGTCGGCGCGGCCGCCTTCCTGCTCGGCGTGCTGCTGGGCCGCTGAACGAGCGGCGTCGCGCCGGCCCCGGGCGGCGCCGGCTCAGCTCCGGCCGCGCTGCACGGCCACCCGTACGGCGCCGGCGGGTGACCCGACTCACCGGACGGCCGTACGGTCCGGCCCGTACCGTGCGGGAGTGACGCCGAGCGCGCTGCGGGCGCGGCCCCGGGTGGGGCACATCCAGTTCCTCAACTGCCTGCCGCTCTACTGGGGGCTGGTGCACAGCGGTGCGCTGCTGGACGTCGAGCTGTCCAAGGACACCCCGGACCGGCTCAGCGAACAGCTGGTCGCCGGCGCCCTGGACATCGGCCCGGTGAGCCTGGTGGAGGCGCTGCGGCACGCGGAGGAGCTGCGGGTGCTGCCGGGCCTGGCGGTCGGCAGCGACGGCCCGGTGCTGTCCTGCGTGCTGGTGTCCAAGGTCCCGCTGGCCGCGCTGGACGGGGAGCGGGTGGCGCTCGGCTCGACCAGCCGGACCAGCGTCCTGCTCGCCCGGATGTGGCTGGACGCCGTGCACCGGGTCCGGCCGGACTACTTCCGCTGCCCGCCGGAACTGGGCGCGATGCTGCAGGAGGCGGCCGCCGCGGTGCTGATCGGGGACGCGGCGCTGCGGGCGACGTACGAGGCGCCCCGGCGCGGGTTGGCCGTGTACGACCTGGGCGCGGCCTGGCGGGACTGGACCGGGCTGCCGATGGTCTTCGCCGTCTGGGCGGCCCGCCGGGATTTCGCGGCCGAGCAGCCCGGGCTGGTCAAGGACGTGCACGAGGCGTTCCTGCGCAGCCGGGACCAGGCGCTGGCCGCGCTGGACGAGGTGGCGGAGCGGGCGGCGCGGTGGGAGCCGTTCGACGCGGGCACGCTGCGGGCGTACTTCGAGACGCTGGACTTCTCCCTCGGCCCGCGACAGCTGGCCGGGCTGCGGGAGTTCGCCCGGCGGGCGGCCGTGCTGGGCGCGGTGCCGGCCGGCGTGCAGCCGCTGTTCGCCGAGCTCTGAGGCGGCCGGGAGGCGGGGTCTGAGGCGGCGGGCTGAGGCGGGGTCCGGGGCGGCGGTCTCCGGCGGAGGTCTGGGGCGAACGCCCGCGCGGTCGGACTCGTCCTGGTTGGGGAACACTGGTGAGGACGGCGGAGCGCGCGGGAGGTCGGGTGACGGGCACCAGCGAGCGGGCCACCGTGCCGCGGCTCGGCGCCGTCCGGCCGCTGCAGCCCGGCGACCCCCGCCGGATCGGGCGTTACCTGCTGTCCGGCCGGCTCGGCGCCGGCGGCATGGGCACCGTGTACCTGGCCCGGGCGGAGAGGGACGGGCCCCCGGTGGCCGTCAAGGTGGTGCACCCCGAGCTCGACCGGGACCCGGCCTTCCGGGCCCGGTTCGCCGACGAGGTGGCGGCGGCACGCCTCGTCGCTCCCTTCTGCACCGCGCGGGTCGTCGACGCCGACCCGTCCGCCCACCCGCCGTACCTGGTCACCGAGTTCGTCGACGGGGTGCCGCTGGGCACCGCGGTGTCCGAGAGCGGGCCGCTGGACCCTTCGACGCTGCACGGTGTGGCGCTGGGCGTGGCCGCCGCGCTGGCCGCGGTGCACGCCGCCGGCGTGGTGCACCGCGACCTCAAGCCGGCCAACGTGCTGCTGTCCCTCTCCGGGCCGCGCGTGATCGACTTCGGCATCGCCCGGGCGCTCGACGCCGCTCGGCAGCACACCCTGACCGGCATGATGGTGGGGACGCCCGGGTGGATGGCCCCCGAGCAGTTCCGGGGCGGCGCGGTGACGCCGGCGTCGGATGTCTTCAGCTGGGGCAGCCTGATCGCGTACGCGGCGACCGGCCGCAACCCGTGGGAGGCCGCCCGGCCACCCGACGGCGCGGTGGCGCACGATCCCGAGGTCTCCCCGCCGCCGGCCGAGCTGGCGTACCGGATCGTGCACGGCCGCCCGGACCTGACCGGGCTGACCGGGCCGCTGCGCCGGCTGGTGGAGGCCTCGCTGGCCAAGGACCCGGCGCGGCGGCCGACGGCGCGGCAGCTGGTCGACGAGCTGCTCGGCGGCCAGGCGGGTGCCGATCCCACGGTGGCGGCGACCCGGTTCGTGGAGCGCACCTGGACCGGGCGGCCGGGCCCGCGCGGTGGGCAGCCCGGAGGCGCCCCGATGCCGCCGTGGGCGGTGCCGGCGTCCCGGTCGTCCGGCTGGGCGCCCGGGCAGTCGCCGGGCCGGCCACCCGGCCGCGGTCCGGCCACGGGCGCCGCGACTCCTCGGCAGCCGCTGGCGCCGGGCCGGGCCGTCCCGACCGCGG
>JBJMII010000080.1:0-9797 GCA_045806925.1 Mycobacteriales bacterium | reverse complement strand
TCGCTTATGGACGGTCACGTGGTGCTCAGCGACGGCGAGGAGTTCGACGCCGAGACGATCGTGTGGACCGCCGGGGTCAAGGCACACCCGATGCTGGCGCACACCGACCTCCCGCTCGACCCGAGGGGTCGGCTGATCTGCTCGGCCGACCTGCGGGTGGCCGGGGTGCAGGGCGCCTGGAGCGCCGGCGACAGCGCCGCGGTGCCGGACCTGACCGCGGCCGAGCCGGGTGCCACCACCAGCCCGTCCGCGCAGCACGCGGTCCGGCAGGCGAAGACGATGGCGGCCAACATCGTGGCGTCGCTGCGCCGCCGGCCGCTGGCCGACTACCGGCACAAGCACGTCGGGTCCGTCGCCAGCCTCGGGCTCTACCGGGGGGTCGCCGAGGTGTACGGGATCAAGCTGCGCGGGCTGCCGGCCTGGTTCATGCACCGCACCTACCACGTCTCCCGGATGCCCACGCTCAACCGGAAGGTGCGGGTGCTGGCGGACTGGACGCTGGCCCTCTTCTTCCCGCGCGAGGTGGTCTCGCTCGGGGAGCTGCAGCAGCCGCGGCGGGAGTTCGAGATGGCCGCGCGACCGGACACCCGCAAGGCCGGCTAGCGGGTCCTCGCCGCGGTCGCCGGGTCACCCGATCTCGTACCGGAAGTCGCCCGGCGGGGCGCCCTGCGGCCCGACCATCAGCAGCAGCAGCGGGATCTCGCCGGTCCTGGCCAGGCCGAGTTCCCGGACGTAGGAGACCGCGTCGAAGCCGAGCGCCGTGCCGCACGCCAGCCCGAGCGCGGCCGTGGCCAGCTGGACCGCCTGGCAGCTCGCGCCGACCAGCGCGGTGACCAGCCGGTGGCCGCGGTCGCCGGCCGCGGCCAGCACGGCCCCGGTGCGGACCGCCGGCACCAGCACCACGCCGGCCTGCTCGAGGTCGCCGCCGCCCGGCGAGCAGGTCCGCCGCAGGAACCCGGCCGGCGACCCGGCCGCGACCAGCCGCAGCTCGCCGGTCGCCGGGACGTACCGGTAGCTGCCCGGTGTGATCCCCTCGACGTGGTTGACGACGACGTGCAGGGACGCGAGCGGGCGACCGGGGCCGGTCACGTCGGTGGGCAGCTCGGCGCCGGCCGCCGCGGCGGCCAGCACGGCGGCGAGCTGCGGCTGCGTGGTCGGCAGCTGACCGGTGAACCGGCCGGGGCCGTTCCGCCGGCTGCGCAGTGCCGTCCGGACGTCCATGTCCAGCGGCGCCGGCGCCGGCAGCGCGACCCGCTCGCCGCCCGCCGGCACCGCCGGTGGCCCGGCACCGTCCAGCGCGGACCGGTCCGGCCGCACCCGGGCATCCACAGTGGACGCGTGCAGGGCCCCGACCGGCTCGAGGTCCGGCAGCGTACGGGACGGGCAGGCGTCCGACCGGCGGACCCGCGGGCCGACCGGCGGGTCGCAGTCGTCCGGCACGCCGGACCAGCGCAGCGGGATCACCGCGAAGAGGCCCTCCCGGGCCGGGTCCACGCCGAGCAGCCGGGTCAGCCGCGGCTCGTCGAACCACAGCACCGGTTCGACGAGCAGCCCCCGCGCGTGCGCCCACGTCCGCCAGGTCTGCAGCAGGGCGCCGGTGTCCATCGCCGCCACCTGGTACGAGCGGCTGCCGTACTCGAAGGAGTGCTGCCAGAACTGCACGCCCAGCAGGAGGAAGTGGTCTGTCTCCGGCCCGCCGGCCGCCTCCCGCACCTCGGCCGCGACGTCGCCGGCCAGCAGCCGGTCCAGCCCGTGCCGCCCGGGCGAGTAGTGGTAGAGACCCGGCAGCAGCGGCCCGCTCGGGCCGGCCGCCCAGTAGACGCTGATCGGGTAGAGATCGCCGCCGGACGCGGTGCCGCGGGACCAGCACGCCTGCGGGTAGCCGGGCGCCGGCCCGGTGCCGGCCCGGCTGCCCAGCCGCCAGCCGAGCAGCCCGTACGAGTCGAGCAGCAGGCCGCCGAGCAGCGGCAGGGTGAACCGGTCGGTACCGCCGGGCCGGGTGAGGCCGGCCTGCACCGACGCGTCCGCCGGGTAGTCGGTGGAGGCGAGCGGCACGAAGTCGGTGCCGGGGAAGAACTTCGCTGTGCGCGGCCGGTCAGGAGCCATCGGCAGTCCCGAGGTCGACGAGCACCCGCGCGACGTGCAGGCCGCCGGCCTGCAGGTCGGTCGCCGCGGCCGGCACCGCCAGCGCGTCCCAGCCGCTGTCCCGCACCCGGTCCAGCAGGCCGGCCACCGACAGCCGCGAGTGCAGCCGGGCTCTCCGGCCGCCGGTGCTGACCAGGGTGGCCGGGTCGAGGTCGGCCAGCACCGGGTCGCCGGTGTCCACCGCGGCGTCCTCGGCGGCCAGCTGGACCTGGCCGAGCAGGTCGCGCAGTGCGGCGACGGCCGCGCGCCGCCACTCGGTGTCGGTGCCGAGCACCCACCGGGGCGCGTCCGGGCCGCCGGCCACGGACCGGGCCAGCAGCACCGGCGCCGGCGACGCCAGCTCCAGCAGCTCCAGCTCGACGCCGAGGTTTGCCGCGGACTTGACCAGGAACGCGAGCTCAGGGTCCGCGGTCAGCGACTCGGGCTCGACCAGGCCGACCTCGCAGACGCGGCGCACCGCCCGGTCCAGCGCGACCCAGGACAGCGCCGACAGCAGGCCGCGGACCACCGCCACGGTGGCCGACCCGCCGGCGCCGCAACCGGCCGAGCTGGCGGTTACCGCGCCGGCCGCGTTGTGCGGGCCGAACGGGCGGACCGCGGCGGCCGGCACCAGCACGGTGTCCCCGGTGCACAGCGACCCGGCCGCCACCCAGGCCGACACCGCGGCCCCGGTGCCGCTGGCGGTCGCCAGCCGGCCGGGGTCGAGCGCGCGCTCGTCCTCGGGCACGAGGCAGAGCGGCACGACGTGCTCGACGTACACCGCCGCCGCCGCCCGCAGCGCCCGCAGCCGGGCTCCGGCGACGTGCCGCAGGTCGACCGCGCTGATCGTGCGCCGGCTGCCCGGGCCGACCGCCACCTCGACCGACCCGACCTTCAGCGGCAGCTGCGTCCAGGACTCGTCCGCCCAGCGCGGGAACGGGCCGGTGTCCGGCTGCACCAGCACCGAGCGGGCCGCCAGCGCGGCCAGCGCGCGGTCGTCGTCCTCGGCCGGCTCGGCGGCCGGCCGCCACCGCGCCACCGCGGTGCGGTCCACCGTCGGCGCCGGCGGCAGCAGCGGCGCGCAGAACGGGCAGCGCGGGTCCGGCAGCACCGGCTGCGCGGTCACCTCCAGCGAGGCGACGTCCTGGACCAGCACCTGCCGCCGGGTCTCGGCCGGCAGCGCACCGGTCCGCAGCCGGAACACCTCGTAGCCGAGCAGGTTGCCGACCATCGCGGCGAGCGGCCCGCGCAGCGCGCGCCCGGGTGGCACGGCCGGTGGAGCCGCCCCGGGTGGCACGGCCGGCGGAGCCGCCCCGGGTGGCACGGCCGGCAGCGCCACCGAGGCCCACAGCCCGGCGGCCGAGGCGCCGTCGCCGGCCGAGCTGAGCCGCAACGCGGCGCAGGCCCAGCAGCCGGCCGATCCGGCCACTGTGGACGGTCCGACCACGACCTTGCGGCCGAGCGTCCAGGCCGGCAGCAGCGTCATCCCGGCGGGCAGGCCGGCCCCGAGCAGCCGCAGCACCTCCCGCGGGCCGGCCGGTTCCGGGGTGACGACCACGACGTCGTACGCCGGGAGCTCGGCCGGGTCGAGCCGCGCGACCTCGACCGGGCAGCCCTCGGCGCCCAGCTGTGCGACCTCCACGGTCAGCCCGGCATCGTCCACTTGCGACGCGAGCGACGCGGTGCCGTTGCGCAGCAGGCTCAGCGCGCACCACCGGGCCACCTCGTCCCGGCCGATCACGGCCACCCGACTGCGGCGGAAGCGCTCGAAGCGCGGCACCGCGTCGCCGGCGTGCCGGTCGACGTACGCCAGTTGGGCGGCGAACCGGTCCGCGACCGGCGGCGGCAGCGGCCCCGGCCCGACCGTCCCGGACTCGATGTCCCGCGGAAGGCGCCGGTAGCGGCTCGGGTCCTCGCCGGGCAGGTGCTCGGGCTGCATGTCTCACCTCGACTCGGCCAGGGTCGGGAGGCGCACATCCGCTGCGACCCTGTCGGCCGGGCGCGCAGCACTTCGTACTTCAACGTAGTGCCAGGGACGGAAGGTGTAATTAGGCCACTCGTGTTGTTTCGGTCCCTGTTCTTCTTGTTCTCGCTGCGCCTCGTCGACCCGCGCCGGCCCGGCCCGCCCTCGTCGGCGCTGGTCGTAAGGTCGGTCCATGACGGCGGTGACGGGAACGGCGGTGGCGGGAGCCGTGCAGTCGGTGCGGGCCTGCGCGGCGGCGGCGGGCGGCGCGGCCGGCAGCGTCGCGACGGCCGCTCCGCAGACCGTCGACGCCGCGCTGCGGGCGATCGCCGGGCGGCTGGCCGGGCCGGGCCGCGAGCCGGTCCTGGCCGCCAATGCCGGGGACGTCCGGGCGGGGGAGGCCGGCGGGCTGCCGGCGGCGACACTGGACCGGCTGCGGCTCGACGAGGACCGGCTCGCCGGGATGGCGCACCAGCTGCGGACGCTGGCCGAGGTGCCGCACCCGGCCCGGAAACGGGTGGTCCGCGAGCTGCCCGGCTCCGGCGCGGTGGTCGAGGAGCACCGGCGCCCGGTCGGCGTGATCGGCGCGAACTTCGAGGCCCGGCCGAACGTGGTGGTGGACGTCGCGTCCCAGCTGCTGAAGTCCCGCAACGCCGGCGTGCTGCGCACCGGCTCCGCGGCCATCGGCTCCGCGGCCGCGCTGGTGGACGAGGTGGTGGCGCCCGCGCTGGCGGCCGCCGGGCTGGATCCGGCGGCGGTGCAGCTGGTCCGGGTGCCCGGCCGGGAGACCGCCCGCGCGCTGGTCAGCCAGCCGGACCTGGTCCCGCTGGTGATCCTGCGCGGCAGCGGCGCGAGCACCCGCGAGCTCACCCGGGAGGCGGCCCGGCACGGGGTGCGGACGCTGGCGCACGCCGACGGCGGCGGCGTGCTCTACCTCGACCGCGGCGCCGACCGGGACCTCGCGCTGCGGCTGGTCGCGGACAGCCTGGACCGGCTCGGCGTCTGCAACCGGCTCAACCTGCTGCTGGTCGCCGCCGAGCGGTGGGACGACCTGCTGCCGGACCTGCTCGGCGTGCTGGACCGGCTCGGCGTCCGGGCCTCGCTGCCGCCGCACGACCACCCGCTCGGGTTGGAGTGGGCACTGCAGGAGGGACGGGAGGCGACCGTCACGGTCGCGCCGGTGCCCGGCCCGGTCGAGGCGGCCCGGCTGGCCGACGCGGAGACCTCCGGACTGGCTGCCTGCGTGGTGACCGCGGACGAGGCCGCCGCGACGGCCTTCCTCGGCACGTACGCGGGGACCGGCGCGTTCTGGAACGTGAGCACCCGGCTGCTGGACGGCTTCAAGCTGCTCGGCGTGCCGGAGACCGGCATCAACGTCGACCGGGTGCCGGGCCCGCGCGGGCCGGTGACCTTTCGGGACCTGCACCTGCGCCAGTTCGTGGTCACGCCGGGCGGCACCGCCTGACCGGGGCAGGTCAGCCGGCCATCGCGGCGGCCCGGGGCGCCGCCGGCGCCAGCTCGCCGTCGCCCCGGCGGACGAGGGCGAGCAGCGGTCCGGTCATGGCCGTGGAGACCAGCGCCATGAGGACCAGCATCGTGAACAGGGTCCGGCTCAGCACGCCGAGGTCGAGGCCGACGTTGAGGACCACCAGCTCGGTGAGCCCGCGGCAGTTCATCAGGGCGCCGATCTGCAGCGACCGCCGCCACGGGGTGCCTACCGAGCGCGCCGCCAGCGCCGATCCGGCCAGCTTCCCGAGCACGGCGACGGCGAGGATGAGCAGGCACCACAGCCACAGCACCGGATCGGTGCCCAGCACGCCGATCTCCGTTCGCAAGCCGCTGTAGGCGAAGAAGAGCGGGAGCAGCAGGACCACGGTCAGCCCGCCGATGGTGTCCCCGATCCGCCGGACGGCGGGAACCCCGACCGGGAAGATCAGCCCGCACAGGAACGCGCCGAAGATGGCGTGCACGCCGATCCGCTCGGTGGCCAGGGCGCAGACCAGCACGACGACCAGCGCGAGCGGGGCGCCGGCCTCCCCCCACCCGCCGGCCGGCCCGCGGCTCGCGCGGGCGAGCCACGGGCGGACCACGAAGAGCAGCACCGCGGCGAAGACCAGCGTGAGCCCCACCGTCGCGCCGAACGCCGGCAGCGACCCGGCCGCGACCAGACCGGTGACGAGGGCGAGCAGACACCAGGCTGTCACGTCGTCGACGAGCGCGCAGGTCAGCGCGATGGTGCCGATCTCGGAGCGGAGCATCCCGGTCTCCATCAGCAGGCGCGCCATCACCGGGAGCGCCGTCACGCTCATCGACACGCCGAGGAACAGCGCGAACGGCAGGAAGTCCACGCCCGCCGGCGCGAACCGCCGGTACCCGGCGAGCGCGAGCAGGACGCCCAGGAGCAGCGGGAAAGCGATGCTCACGTGGCTGACCACCACCGCGAGGTGGCTCTGGGCCCGGACCAGCCGGGTGTCCAGCTCGAGCCCGGCGAGGAAGACGAACAGCACGACACCGACCTGGGCGAGCGCGTTCAGCTGCGGCAGCACCGCCGGTGCGATGAGGTGCCGCGCCCCCGCCGGCCACAGCGCACCGAGCACGGACGGGCCGAGCAGGATCCCGGCCGCGATCTCCCCGACCACCGGCGGCTGGCCGAGCCGGCGGGCCACGGCGCCGCCGGCCTTGCAGCTGCCGACCACCACCACCATGGCGAGCAGCAACCGCGGCAGCATCGGGTTGCTGGCGACCTCGCCGGCCCGCCTGCTGCCGTCCCCGCCGCGCCGGGCCAGCAGGATGCCGACGACGGCCGCGATCGGGACGAGGACGAGCCCCACGTACACCGCGGCGACCCGGCGACCGCTCGCCGGCCTCGCTGCCCGGGTGCCGTCCGCCCCGGCCGCGGCCACCCGGGCCGGGGCCTGACCGGGCCTCACCGCATCGCCCCCCGGTCGACCTCGACGACCCCGTCCCGAAGCCGGAACGGCAACGGGGTGACCGGCCTCGCGCCGGCCGCGCACGGCGCCTCCTCCAGCGTCAGCTTCAGGCCGTGCCGGGGGCACACCACGACGCCGCGATCGGAGACCGCCGCGCCGTGCAGGGACCTGCCCGCGTGCGGGCAGCTGCCGTCGAAGACGCGGACGCGGCCGCCGACGGTCGCCACGCCGACGAGCCGTCCCCGGACCCGCCTGACCACGACCCGGCCCGGCACCAGGTCAGCGGCCCGGACCAGGCCATGCCACCGGCGTCTCAGGAGAGCACGCATGTCCGTCGTCCCGGGCCCGGCGACGCACCTCGCCCCGGGGTCGAGGCCGTGCGGCGCCGGCACGCCGCCAAGATCCCCGGGACAGGCCCTAGTCGCCCGGCCGCCGGCGGACCGGGAAGGGCGTGCCGTTGAACGTGCGGTCGATGAGGCGGTTGTGGCCGAACTCGTCGGTGCCGGAGACGAGCACGGAGCCGAACCTCTCCAGGCTGGCCTCGCCGCCGAACTCCTCGATGCGGTCCATGCCGGGGTACACCTTCACCGACGTGGGCACGTAGCGGCAGACGTACGCGAGCCGCATCTGGTCGGTCCGCCCCTCGTGCGGATGGGACGCATGCATGATCGTCGACCAGAACATGAGGGCCTGCCCCTGCCGCATGACCATCGACTTCGCCTGGGACTCGTCCGGGCTCCAGTTCGGGTCCTTCTGCAACTGCCGGTAGTCATAGCCGTAGAAGCCCCGCCGCACGCCGTTCTTCGTGTGCTTGTTGATGAGCTCGGTGTCGTACTTGATAACCTTGTTGTCGTCGTAGTTCATCGTCTTGTGCGAGCCCGGCATGAGCTGGAGGCAGCCGTTCTCGACCGTCGATTCGGTGAAGGCGGTCCAGATGGTGAGGGCGCCGCCGAACTCCGCGTCCTCGGGCCAGACGATCTGCGGGTGCACCCCGACGTTCGCGAAGTTGTCGGTCTGGTGCCAGTCGGTCCCCTCGTCACCGGGGTACTTGGCGAACCACTCGCTGCGCCAGCACAGCACGTCGGGCCCGAGGACGCTGGTGACCCGATCGACGATCTTGGGCTGGGTGACGTGTGTCGCCAGGAAGTCGATGTCCAGGTGCCGGTCGTAGCTGGCCAGGTTGGTCGTCCCCGACATCGCCCTGGCCTGGCTGTAGATGCCCCGCCGGCTGTCGATCAGCTTCGGGCGGATGGCCCACAGCGACCGTTCCATCTCCTCGGGGTCGTACACGTCGAAAGGACCGTAGAACCCGTCGCGGTGGAACTGCTCGAGCTCCTGCGTGCTCAACGCGTAGCTGCGGGACGGGGCGGCAGTCTCTGCCATGCGTGCGTCACCTCTCCGGTGTCGGGTGCTGCGGATAGAGCGATACACCGGCCACTGCCGGCTCCACGGAATGCAGGTCCGGGGTCAACCGATGTACGGTCCGACTCGGGCAGTTCCGACGCTATGCTGCGCCCCGGGGCGCCGGAAGGGTCCGCGGAACGCCGGATGGTGCGCTCGACCGGCGTAGCCGAACGGCTACTTCCGCCGTTTCCGCCGTCCGGGGTATTCGCCGCCGCACCGCGTCAGCAGGCGCGGTCGCCCGGCCGGTCCTTTTCGGCCGGCGAGCCAGCCCAGCGCCGCCGGGCACGAATTGAGGACCGCGATGTGGCCGTCGCCCGGTCGCAACCACAGCTCCGCTGCACCGAGGTGGCGCGCGAGCCACTCGCCGTGGGTGCTCGGCACGATCCGGTCCTTCGTGCCGTGCACGACGAGCACGGGCGCGTCGATGGTGGCCGGCCGGAAGCCCCAGGGGGTGACCATGCAGAGGACGTCGTCGACGACCCCGGGGAAGCCGGCCGACAGCGCCTCCTGGGAGCTGGCGCTGAGCCACTGCCAGTCCCCGACGAGCGCGGTGAGGTCGGACCTGGTGAGACCGTCGGTGCGGAAGCCCTGGCTGCTCAGGTGTGCCTCGATCGCGACCCGTCCGCGGCGGCCGGCCCGCATCCTGGCCTCGACCGCGGTCGCCATGCCGGCGAACCAGTCGAGCCCGTCGGCCCCGATCGGCGCCGGACCGGCCACCGTGACCGCCGCGGTGACGCGACCGGGCAGGAGCGCGGCGCAGGCGAGCGCGTGCGGCCCACCGGAGGAGATGCCGACCGTCGCGAACTCCTCGATGCCCAGCGCGTCCGCGATGGCCGCCACGTCCGCGGCGGCGGAAGCGACGTTCCTGTCGCGGTGAAAAGCCGAGCCGCGGTAACCCGGGCGGTCGTAGGAGATGCAGCGCAGGCCGAACCGACCCAGCACCGGGACGATCGGAGCGGGCGGCTCGCCGGTCTGCGGGGTGCCGTGGTGCCAGACCAGCACAGCATCGCCCGCACCCGTCCGGCCGGTGTCGTAGACGGTCAGCGTGCGGCCGTCGGCGGCGGCGATCTCGCGGCAGGAACTCCTCATCGCCCTGGACGTCATCGGTCCGACTGGGCGGGATCGAGCCATATCCCGATGCAGCAGGGGACCGGCGGGGTCTCCGCATCCGCCGGCGAGGTGTGCGGCCGGCGCGCCCTCAGCAACGTCTCACCGAGCGTCCCCGCGTGCTCCCGGTCGAGGACGAACTCGATGTGCGGGCAGTCCTCCCGGTGCGTCCCGGGGCTGCCGATCCGCAGGTGGATCGAGATGCTGCCGTCGTCCTCGACGACCGCGGTGACGAGGCCGTCGACGAGGCCGGGGACCAGGGTCGACCG
>JBJMII010000079.1:0-9418 GCA_045806925.1 Mycobacteriales bacterium | reverse complement strand
TTGAGGTCGGCGTTGTTGTGCCAGTACGTGACGTGGCGCTGCACCGCGCTACCCGCGCCGGTCTGGCCCAGCGTGCTCAGCAGCCCGCCCGAGTTGGCCGACACGTTGACCGTGCGCTGGTTGGTGCTGCCCCACGAGGACACCACCTTGATCAGGTTCGCCCCGTTGTAGGTGAAGTCGGTGCGCTGCCCATTGCGGTCGTCGATGTAGTCCAGCTGCCCGGACGCGGTGAACACCGACTTCTTCCCGCCGCCGTGCTCGGTCAACGTCCACCCGGTGCTGCCGGTCTTCACCAGGTCGGCCTTGAACCCGACCGGCGCCGTGTACGCCGTCGTCGACCCGGCCTTCAACACGAACAGGCCGGTCAACCCGTCCGGGCCGACATAGGTCACCGACCCGTCCGGGTTCGCCGACAGCTCCACGTCCGCGCCGACCCGCATCCGCCACCCCGTGCCCGGATACCCCCTCTCCTGCGCGGTGCCCAGCGCCACGCTGTTGTACGCGACGCCGATATCGACGGTGTCCTGGATGTTGCGCAGCGAGATCTCCGTCGTGGTCACCAGCAGGTTCCCCGACCCGACGTCGACCTGCGCCCGCACCCGGTCGCCCACCTGGAACGACAACCGGGTCGCGTTCGGCCGCGAACCAGCCCCCAGCATCGGCGACACCGTCCCGGTCTGCACCGCGGACGTGGCCGAGCACGCGGTGGCGTCGCACGCCTGCACCGCCCACTCGAAACTCGCCCCGATCCGCTGCCCCGAGGGCAAGCGCAGCCGGGCCCGCTGCCCCGACGCCACCGCCGCGGACGAGCTGCCGTTGACCAGGTTCCAGGTCCCGGACCCGGGGGTGCGGGCGAAGAACTTTCCCGTCACCGTCCCACCGTCAGGGTCCGAGACAGTCGCGGCCATCACCGGCGTCTGCGACTCCACATCCTCCGTCGCCAACCCCGACGGCGGGTTCGGCGCCGCCGCCAACACCGGCGCCGCCCATCCCAGCACCACCGCCGCTGACGTCACCCCGACCACGACGGCACGGGACGTCCGGCGAGATGAGCCAAAAAGGGGCATGGCGAAGGCACGCCGGATCACGGCGACTCCTAGGGCTAGTGCCGGAAGGGCCGGGCAAGAGGCCGCCTGGTTACGACCAGTGCTGGCCTTCCTACTCCAAGTACACGGCACAGAGAAGCTGAATCGGCATCATCAAGGCACAGGTCACCCGGTCGGGCTACAGTCAGGACGAAGCGGCCTTCCCTGATGCTGAGGTGCTGAGCCAGGCGATCGCGCCGCTCCTGGACACGATGAGGCCGGTCGGGAGAGCGAGGCCCCAGCGCCGCTCGACCGCTGCGCGGAAGGTTCGGCGGCAAGCCCACCGCCGCCGCGGCCGGCAACCCCACCGCCCCGACCGAGCCGGCCGCGGCCGACGCTGGCAGCCTGCGGTGCGCGATCGGCACAGCCGGCGGGCAGGATGGTGCCCGTGACGGGAACCCTGGAGCTGGTGCCGGCACTGACCCGGCCCGACCTGCTGGCCGCCCCGGTGGCAGCCGCGCTGCGCGGCTGGGCCGGTGACCGACCGGTCGAGCAGATCGCGGTCGCCGAGATCGATCCTGACCTGGCCGACACGGCCGCGTTCTGCGAACGGTACGGGGTCGCGCCGGACGCCTCCGCCAATTGTGTCGTCGTGTCGGGCAGGCGGGACGGGGCCGTGCGGTTCACCGCGTGCGTGGTGCTGTCCACCGCCCGCGCGGACGTCAACGGCGTCGCCCGCCGGCAGCTCGACGTCCGCAAGGCGTCCTTCGCCGCCACCGAGGTCGCCGTCGCGCAGACCGGGATGGAGCACGGCGGGATCACCCCGATCGGGCTGCCGCCCGGCTGGCCGGTGCTGGTGGACGCGGCGGTCGCCGAGTGCCCGCAGGTGGTGATCGGCAGCGGTGTCCGGCGGTCGAAGCTGTGGCTGCCCGGGCCGGTGCTGGCCGGCCTGCCCGGCATCGAGGTCGTCGCCGGCCTCGGCCGGCCGGTGGCCGGGTGAGGGACGTGGCCTCTGAGGTCCGTGCGAATTGGTGCCGCTCGCGCGGCACGAATTCGCACGAACCGAGCCTTACAGTCGGGAGCTCAGCGCGCCCGCCGCGGCGGTCACCAGCGGTGCGAAGCGGGGGCCCGGACGGCGGCTGAGCCGCTCCACCGGGCCGGACACCGAGATCGCCGCGACCACCGCACCGGTCCGGTCGCGCACCGGCGCGGACACCGAGGCGACCCCCGCCTCGCGCTGGGCCACGCTGTACGCCCAGCCGCGGCGGCGGACCTCGCTCAGCGTCCGGTGGCTGAACCGGGCGCCGGCCGGCAGTTCCTCCTCGCCGGCCCAGGCTGCCAGCACCTGGGCGCCGGAGCCGGCCGACATCGGCAGCCGGTCGCCGGGCGCCACCGCGGTGCGCAGGCCGCGGGTCCGCTCCGCGGCGGCGATGCACACCCGCTCGTCGCCGTCCCGCCGGTAGAGCTGGGCGCTCTCCCCGCTGCGGTCGCGCAGCCGGGTCAGCACCGGCCCGGCGGCCGCCATCAGCGGGTCGGGGGCGCCGCGGGCGAGCTCGCCCAGCCGGGGGCCGGGCACCCACCGGCCGGCCGGGTCGCGGACCAGCAGCCGGTGCGCCTCCAGCGCGACGGCCAGCCGGTGAGCGGTGGCCCGTGGCAGGCCGGTCACCGCGACCAGCTCACCGAGCCCCACCGGCGTGCGGGCCGCGGCCTCCAGCACGGCCACGGATTTGTCCAGCACGCCGACTCCGCTAAGCTGTCCCATGAACCAGGACGATAGTCCCAGATTCTGAGACGAGGCGAGCATGCCCGGCACGCTGGCGGAGAAGCTGTGGGAGTCGCACGTCGTCCGGCGCGCCGACGGCGAGCCCGACCTGCTCTACATCGACCTGCACCTGGTGCACGAGGTGACCAGCCCGCAGGCCTTCGACGGGCTGCGGCTGGCCGGCCGCACCGTGCGCCGGCCGGACCTCACCATCGCCACCGAGGACCACAACGTGCCGACCGTCGGCATCGAGCTGCCGATCGCGGACGAGGTGTCCGCGACCCAGGTCGCCACGCTGCGCCGCAACTGCGCCGACTTCGGCATCCGGCTGCACCCGATGGGCGACCGCGAGCAGGGCATCGTGCACGTGATCGGCCCGCAGCTCGGCCTGACCCAGCCCGGAATGACGATCGTCTGCGGCGACTCGCACACCAGCACGCACGGCGCCTTCGGCGCGCTGGCCTTCGGCATCGGCACCAGCGAGGTGGAGCACGTGCTGGCCACCCAGACGCTGCCGCTGCGTCCACAGAGGACGATGGCGGTGACGGTGGACGGCGAGCTGCCGGACGGCGTCACGGCCAAGGACGTCATCCTCGCGCTGATCGCCCGGATCGGGACCGGCGGCGGCCAGGGCCACGTGGTGGAGTACCGCGGGTCCGCCGTCGAGGCGATGTCGATGGAAGCCCGCATGACGATGTGCAACATGTCCATCGAGGCCGGCGCCCGGGCCGGCATGGTGGCGCCGGACGAGACCACGTTCGGCTACCTCAAGGGCCGCCCGCACGCGCCCGCCGACACGGAGTGGGACGCCGCGCTCGCGCACTGGCGGACGCTGCGCACCGACCCGGGCGCGACCTTCGACCGCGAGGTCGTCCTGGCCGCGGCGGAGCTGAGCCCCTTCGTCACCTGGGGCACCAACCCGGGCCAGGGCGTGCCGCTGTCCGGCCGGGTGCCGGACCCGGCCGCCATCGCCGACGCCAACCAGCGGGTCGCGGCCGAGAAGGCCCTGGCGTACATGGGGTTGACGGCCGGTACGGCGATGCGGGACGTCGCGGTGGACACCGTCTTCCTCGGCTCCTGCACCAACGGCCGGATCGAGGACCTGCGCGCCGCCGCCGCGGTCATCCAGGGCCGGCGGGTCGCCGAGGGCGTGCGGATGCTGGTGGTGCCGGGCTCCATGCGGGTCAAGGAGCAGGCCGAGCTGGAGGGCCTGCACGAGGTCTTCCTGGCCGCCGGTGCCGAATGGCGGGCCGCCGGCTGCTCGATGTGCCTCGGCATGAACCCGGACCAGCTCGCCCCCGGCGAGCGCTCCGCCAGCACCAGCAACCGCAACTTCGAGGGCCGGCAGGGCCGCGGCGGCCGCACCCACCTGGTGTCCCCGCCGGTCGCGGCGGCCACCGCGGTGGCCGGCCGGCTGGCCGCCCCCGCCGACCTGTAGACCATCCCGACGCCAGGAGCGACGCAGTGCAGAAGTTCACCGTCCACACCGGCCGGGTCGCGCCGCTGCGGCGCAGCGACGTGGACACCGACCAGATCATCCCGGCGGTGTGGCTCAAGCAGGTCAGCCGCACCGGCTTCGGCGCCGGACTGTTCTCCGCCTGGCGGGAGGCCGACCCGGACTTCGTGCTCAACCGCCCGCAGTACGAGGGGGTCTCGGTCCTCGTCGCCGGTCCCGACTTCGGCACCGGGTCGTCCCGCGAGCACGCGGTCTGGGCGCTGCAGGACTTCGGGTTCCGGGTGGTGCTGGCGCCCCGTTTCGGCGACATCTTCCGCGGCAACTCGCTGAAGGCCGGGCTGCTCACCGTCGTGCTGGCCGAGCAGCTGGTCGAGCAGCTGTGGGCCCGCGCGGAGGCCGACCCGGCCGCCGAGGTCACCGTCGACCTGGAGGCGCGCGAGGTGCGCTTCGACGACCGGGCGGTGCCGTTCGAGCTGGACGACTTCACCCGGTGGCGGCTGCTCAACGGGCTCGACGACATCGGCCTGACGCTGCGGCACACCGGCGCCGTCGACGACTTCGAGGCCCGCCGGCCGGCCTTCCTGCCCGCCACCCAGCCGGTGCGCTGACCGCCCGGCGGCGGCCGGTGCCGGCCTTGCGCGCGCCCGCGCCGGCGGCGGTCCCGCCCCAGCTGAGACGTCCGGACAGGACGTACGACCGGGACCCGGTCCACCCGGACCTGCTCACCGTTCCCGGGTGAGTGCGGAAACCACCTGCCCCGCAGGGTTTCCCGCATCCCCCGAATGGGAACCGCTTGCGACACAGGCGATCCGTCGGCGCCCCGGTCGTTGCCCCGCACCGGATCCACGCTTACCGTCGCCGCAGATCGGCCGCCCGGCCGAGGATGTCCTGGGGAGGACGCAGTGAACAAGGCCCAGCTGGTCGAGGCGCTGTCGGCGCGGCTCGGCGAGGACAGGAAACGCGTCGCCACCACCGTGGACGCGCTGCTGGACACCGTCTACCGCTCGGTGCAGAAGGGCGAGAAGGTCGCGCTCACCGGCTTCGGTGTGTTCGAGAAGCGGGACCGCGCCGCGCGCACCGCCCGCAACCCCGCCACCGGCGAGAAGGTGAAGGTCAAGAAGACCTCCGTACCCGCGTTCCGCGCGGGCCAGGAGTTCAAGAGCGTCGTGAACGGCTCGAAGAAGCTGCCGAAGGTCGCACCGGCCGCGGTGGCGAAGACGACGGGCACCCGCGGCGCGGCGGCCGGTACGGCGGCCAGGTCCACGGCCGCGAAGGCGCCGGCGAAGACCGCGGCGGCGAAGACCACCGCCACCAAGGCCCCGGCGAAGCGGACCACGGCGAAGACGACGGCCGCGAAGACGACGGCGGCGAAGGCGCCGGCGGCCAAGAAGACCGCGGCGGCGAAGACCACCGCCACCAAGGCCCCGGCGAAGAAGGCCGCGAAGACCACCACGGCGAAGACGACGGCCGCGAAGACCACTGCCCGCAAGTCCACCCGCTCCGGCTCCTGAGCCCGGCGACGCCGCCTCCCCGGGGCGCCGGTCGGCCCGGCCGGCACCCGGGGACCGCGTCAGAACGCCGCGGTCGCCAGGTCGTGGTAGTAGTCCCCCGCCACCAGCTCGGAGTCCAGGAAGGACAGTGCCCAGACGCTGGCCTTGCGGGCGGGCAGCTTGGGCTTCGCCAGCCGGACGCCGTGCTCGGTGGCGAGCCGCCCGACCACGTCCGGGATGACGCCGCCCTGGCTGCACACCACCACGACCCGCTCCTCGCCGCCGACCGAGGCCAGCAGCCGGTCCATGGCGCGCTGCGGGTCCTTCTCGTACGCCTCCTCGGTCAGCGCCGGCTCCGGCTCCACCGGCACCCCGACGTCCGCCGCCAGCTCCTGCACCGTCTGCACGCACCGCAGCAGGTCGGCGGACAGCACCCGGCGCGGGCCGAACCACGGCAGCGCCCGGCGCAGCCCCGCGGCCTGCGCCCGGCCGGCGTCGTCCAGCGGGCGCAGCAGGTCGTCACCGGACCAGGAGGACCTGCTGCCCGCCCTGGCATGCCGGACCAGCAGCATGGTCGCGGTCGGTTGCGGTGCCACGGCGAAGGCGCGCAGCAGGGCCCGGTCGCGCGGGTACGTCAGCCGGTCCGCGGCCTCCTCCGCCGGCAGCCAGCGCATCGCGTCGACCTCGTGGGTGGGGGTGAACCCGACGCCTGCCGTCTCCTCGGCGGCGGTCATCGCCCAGTAGTCGACGACCTTGCGGTCCGGGCCGAGCGTGTACTCCTGGGTCGGCAGCCGGCGGCCCACCACCGCGCGCACCCCGGTCTCCTCGCCGACCTCGCGGACGGCCGCGTGCAGAGGGTGCTCGCGGCCGTCCAGCTTGCCCTTCGGCATCGACCAGTCGTCGTACCGGGGCCGGTGCACCAGCGCGACCTCGACGCCGTCGCCGCCGGAGCGCTGCCGCCACAGCAGGCCGCCGGCCGCCCGGATCCGTACCCCGGTCCCGGGCCCCTCCTCGCCCGCCACCACCGGCCTACTCGCTGCGGCTCGCGTGCCGGCGCATGAGGACCTCCTGGTAGTCGCGCAGCGGCCGGCCGGGCTGCCCCGGGTTGCGCCGCCACTGGTCGTCCGGGTGCAGCTCCCACGCCATCACGTCGTCGGCGAAGGCGCGGTCGAGCATGTTCCGCAGGTGCTCGCGGGCGGCCGGGTCGCGGACCCGGACCATCGTCTCCACCCGGCGGTCCAGGTTGCGGTGCATCAGGTCGGCGCTGCCGATCAGGTACTCCGGCTCGCCGTCGTTCTCCGCGTACACGATCCGGCTGTGCTCCAGGAAGCGGCCGAGGATGGAGCGGACCCGGATGTTCTCCGACAGGCCCGGTACGCCGGCGCGGATCGCGCAGAACGTCCGCACCAGCAGGTCGACCTGCACGCCCGCCATCGACGCCCGGTAGAGCGAGTCGATGGTCCGCTCGTCGACCAGGTGGTTGGTCTTGATCTGGATCCGCGCGTACCGCCCGGCCCGGGCGTGGTCGATCTCCCGCTCGATCCGCTCGATGATGCCGGACCGCATGCCGTGCGGGGCGACCAGCAGCGAGCGGTACTCCGTCTGTCGCGAGTAGCCGGTCAGCACGTTGAACAGGTCGGTCAGGTCGGCGCCGACGTCCGGGTCGGCGGTGAACAGGCCGAGGTCCTCGTAGATCCGGGCGGTCTTCGGGTTGTAGTTGCCGGTGCCGATGTGGCAGTAGCGGCGGATCGAGCCGCCCTCCTGCCGGACGACCAGGGCGGTCTTGCAGTGGGTCTTCAGGCCGACCACGCCGTAGACGACGTGGCAGCCGGCGCGCTCCAGCGCCTTGGCCCACTTGATGTTCGCCTGCTCGTCGAAGCGGGCCTTGATCTCCACCAGCACCACCACCTGCTTGCCGGCCTCGGCGGCGTCGATCAGCGCCTCCACGATCGGCGAGTCTCCCGAGGTGCGGTAGAGCGTCTGCTTGATGGCCAGCACGTTGGCATCCGCCGCGGACTGCTCGATGAAGCGCTGCACGCTGGTGGCGAAGGACTCGTACGGGTGGTGCACGAGCACGTCGCCCTCGCGCAGGGTGGCGAAGACGCTCTTCGCGGTCTCGTTCTCGGCGAACCGGGGCGGCGTGGACGGCACGAACGGCGGCTCCTTGAGGTCCGGCCGGTCCACTTCGTACACCTGCCAGAGCGAGGCCAGGTCCAGCAGCCCGGGCACCTCCAGCACGTCCTCGTCCGGGACGTCGATCTCCTCGGTGAGCAGGTCGAGCACCCGCTGGCTGACGGTGTCGGTCACCTCCAGCCGCACCGCCGGGCCGAACCGGCGCCGGGTCAGGGTGCGCTCCAGTGCCTGCAGCAGGTCCTCGTCGCGGTCCTCCTCGACCTCCAGGTCGGTGTTGCGGGTCACCCGGAACAGGTGGTGCTCGACGATCTCCAGGCCCGGGAAGAGCAACCCGAGGTGCGCCGCGATCAGCTCCTCCACCGGCAGGAACGCGGAGTCCGCGCGCTGGTCCTTGACCGCGACGAAGCGCTGCACGTTGTTGGGCACCTTGACCCGGGCGAAGCGCTCGACCCCGGCGCCGGTGTCCTCCGGACCCGCCGCGGCCCGCACCAGCACGGCCAGGTTGAGCGACAGGCCGCTGATGTACGGGAACGGGTGCGCCGGGTCGACCGCGAGCGGGGTGAGCACCGGGAAGACCTGGGCCCGGAAGTACTCCCCGAGCCGGTCCCGCTCGGCCCGGTCCAGCTCGTGCCAGTGCAGCACCCGGATGCCCGACTCGACCAGCGCCGGCTCCACGTCGTCCAGCCAGCACCGCGCGTGCCGCTGCACCAGCCGCTGGCTGTACTCCGCGATCCGGGCCAGCGTCTCGCGCGGGGTCAGCCCGTCCGCCGAGCGCACCGCGATGCCCATGTCCTGCCGCCGCTTCAGCCCGGCGACCCGGATCATGTAGAACTCGTCCAGGTTGCTGGCGAAGATGGCGAGGAACTTCAGCCGCTCCAGCAGCGGCAGCCGGCGGTCCTCCGCCTGGGCCAGCACCCGCGAGTTGAAGTCCAGCCAGGACAGCTCCCGGTTGTAGAACCGGTCCCGCGGCAGGTCCGGCGCCGGCGGCACGTCCTCGTCGAAGTCGGCCGGCAGGTGGTCCCGGACGGTCTCGGGGACCTCGTCCCGGATCGAGGCCTCCACCGCGTCGCTGTGCACGCTCATGCGGCCATGATTGCTCAGCGAGGTGACCGGCGTCTCCCCCGGCTCACGGCAGCGTCGCGATGGTGACCCGGACCAGCCGGCCGTCGGCGTACTCCAGCCGGACCCGCTGGCCCGGCCGCAGCCGCCGCAGCCCGCCGGCGGCGAACGCGGCGCCGTCGAAGTGCTCGGCCCGGCCGTCGTCGAGCAGCACCGTCCCGGCCCCGGTCTCCGGCTCGAAGGTGGCGACCGTCGCCTGCACGGTGATCACCGCCGGCGGCTGCGGGACACCGGCATCGGCACCGCGCCGGCCCGGCGCACCCGGCCGACCGCGACGGCCTCGCGGGCCGCGCGGGCGGCGCCGGCGGCCGGCACGAGCGCGCGCAGCGGCTGCACCCCACAACCCGGCATGGTCGCAGCGTACGGCGTCAGGCGACCGGAGCGTGCCGGGCGGTCCACGCCCGGGTCGCCGGGCCGAGGCCGAGCGCCGCCG
>JBJMII010000078.1:0-10824 GCA_045806925.1 Mycobacteriales bacterium | reverse complement strand
GGTCCGGCCGGCGCCGAGACCGGCCCGGCCTCGCTCGGCGAGCTGGTCGCCCGGGTCACGGAGGACTCCGGCGACCGGCGTCGCCAGCTCGCCGCGCTGACCCGCGCGCTCGGCGCGGCCGCCCGCAGCGCCGGCCCCGGTGCGCGCCGGCTGAGCCAGCTGCTCGCCGACGCGCTGGCCGACGCCGCACCCCGGATCCCGGTGCGGGACGCGGCCACTGTCCGTGCCCACCATCCCGGCCGGTCCGACGACGAGATCGCGGCCGCGCTGATCCGCAACGCCGGGCGTACCACCGGGACCTTCGGGGCGGCGGTCGGCGCGCTCGCCGCGATCGAGTTCGCCGCGCCGGCGACGTACCTGACCGTGCCGGTACAGCTGGCCGCGGAGACGCTCGCGGTGGCCGCGGTGGAGGTCAAGCTCGTCGCTGAGCTGCACGAGCTGTACGGCGAGCCGGCGGCCGGCACCGGCACCCAGCGCGGCTCGGCGTACCTGATGAGCTGGGTGCACCAGGGCGCCCTCGACCCGCAGGCCGGCGGCGCCGGGCTGTCCGCGGTGCTCGGCTACGCGGCCAGGCGTGAGCTGCGCGCCCTGCTCCTGCGCCGGATGGGCCGCAGCACGTCGCAGCTCGCCCCGTTCCTGGCCGGCGCCGTCGCCGGTGCCATCGTCAACCGGCGCGCCACCGGCAACCTGGGCGACAAGGTCGCCGCCGAGCTGCGCGCCCGGCACCCCACCGTGCTGCCCGGCTGAGCCCGCTCAGGTGGTGACCACGTCCGCGTCCACCCGCCGGGCGACCTCGTCCAGGCTGGTCGGCCGGCCGTAGTGCCAGCCCTGCGCAGTGTCGCAGCCGAGCTCGCGAAGGCGCTGGGCCTGCTCGGCGGTCTCGACCGCCTCGGCGGTGACGCCGAGACCGAGACCGTGGGCGAGGTGGATCAGCGTGGTGACGAGGTGCAGGTCGGCGGGGTCGGCGGTGGCAGGATCCCGGAGCGCGTCCAGGAACGTGCCGGCGAGCTTGAGCTCGCGGACCGGCAGCCGGCGCAGGTAGGCGAGGTTGGAGTAGCCGGTGCCGAAGTCGTCGATGGCCACCCGGACGCCGAGGTCGGCGATCTTCCGGAGCGCGGCCAGCGGCGCGTCCCGGTCGGCGGTCATGACCGCGTGCTCCGTGACCTCCAGCTGCAGGCGGTGCGCGGGGAGCCCGCTGTCGCTGAGCGCCCTGGTGACGTCGTCGACGAAACCGGGCTGCTGCAGCTGGCGGACCGCCACGTTGACGCTGAGCAGCAGGTCCGGCAGGACGTCCCGGCGCGCGGCGGCCTGCCGGCAGGCTTCGAAGAGGATCCACCGGCCGAGCGGCAGGATCGCCCCGGTCTCCTCGGCCAGCCGGATGAAGTGCTCCGGGCTGAGGGTGCCGAAGCGCGGGTGCTGCCAGCGCAGCAGCGCCTCGACACCGTGCAGCCGCTCGTCCGCAAGGCGGACCAGCGGCTGGTAGACCAGCATGAACTCGCCGCGGTCGAGCGCGCCCGGCAGGGTGGCGGCGAGCGTGTAGAGGGTGACCTGGCTGGCCTTGCGGTCCGGGTCGTGGAAGGCGACCCGGCCCTTCCCGTCCGCCTTCGCCTGCTGCAGCGTGATGTCCGCCGCCCGGATCAGGTCCGCGGGGCTCGTCGTGCTGCCCGCGGGGGCGTCGACGGCGCCGATGCTCGCGCTCACCGACAGCTGGTGGCCGTCGATTCCGACCGGGACGGCGAGCGCCGCCTGCAGGCGCCCGGTCAGTGCCGCCAGCTGCGCCGGCTCGCACTGCTGGACGAGGACCACGAACTCGTCGCCGCCGAGGCGCGCGACCAGGCCCGCGCCGGCGACCCGCTCGGCGAGCCGGTCCGCGACCGCGGTCAGCAGCCGGTCGCCGACAGTGTGGCCGAGGGAGTCGTTGATGACCTTGAAGCTGTCCAGGTCGAGCAGGCACAGGCCGACCCGGGCGCCCGGGGTGCGGTCGGCGAGCGCGTCGGTGAGCCGGCTGAGGAACAGCGCCCGGTTCGGCAGGTCGGTCAGCGGGTCGTGGGTCGCCTCGTACGCCAGCCGCTCGGACAGCCGGTGCCGGTCGGTGACGTCCTCGATGATCGCGGCCTGGTAGCGCGGGGTGCCGTCGTCGCCCCGGATCAGCGAGACGGTGAGGTTGGTCCAGATGGTGGCGCCGTCCGCCCGGAAGAACCGCTTCTCGGTCCGGAACGACTCCCGGCGGCCCTCGACCAGGTCGCGGTAGTCCTCCCACACCGACGCGGCGTCGTCAGGGTGCAGGAACTCGGCGACGCTCCGGCGGCGGAAGTCGGCCGGCTCGTAGCCGAGCATGCCGACCAGCGCCGGGTTCACGTCGAGGATGTGGCCGGCCACGTCCCCGATGCCGATGCCGACGGCGGCGTCGGTGAACACCGCCCGGAACCGCGCCTCGCTCGCCCGCAGCGCGGCCTCGGCCTGCTCGCGGGCGTGCAGCGCCGCCGACCGGATCTGCTCCTGCTCGGCGAGCACCACCCCGAGCAGCGCCTGGGTGTAGCCGGCGGCGACCGCGCCCTGCAGCGCCGGCAGCCGCTCCCGCAGCCGCTCGTCGCCGGCCCGGCCGAGCGCGGCCGGCAGCCGGTCACCGAGCACCGCGACCGTGCCGTGCAGCGCCGCCGGCCCGGTGAAGTGGGCGTCGACCAGCGCCTTGCCCACCTGCTCGCCGGCCGTGGCGACCGCGCCCGCCGTCGGCTCGTCGACCGCCGCGGCGACGGTGTCCGCCAGCCACAGCGTCAGCTGGTCGATCTCCTCCCGGGCCAGCGCGACGAAGCTGGTACCCGCCAGCACCGCCGCCCAGGCGCGGGCGAACTCGGCCCGCGCCGGGTCCGGCCCGATCCGGCCGGTCACCCGCGGCTCACGGCTTGCGCCCGACCCCGGCCAGCCCCGTGAACCGCTCCGGATTTTCCACCGCTGGCCCGCCCGGCTCCGGGCGCCACTCGGGCAGGTAGACCAGACCCGGGTCCACCAGTTCGTACCCGTCGAAGAGACGGGCGATCTGGGCCCGGGTCCGCATCGTCATCGGCGTCGCGGTCCGCTGGTAGAGACCGCGGTGCTCGGCCGCCCGGTCCGGCCGCTCGCCGGCGGTCGCGTGCGAGACCGCGAGGTAGCTGCCGGCCGGCGTGGCGTCCCGGAACCGGGCGACCAGGCCGGCCGGGTCCGCCTCCTCCGGCACGAAGTGCAGTACCGCGACCATCAGCACCGCCACCGGCCGGTCCAGGTCGAGCAGGCCGGTCAGCGCCGGGTCGGCGAGCACCGAGTCCGGGTCCCGCAGGTCCGCGTGCACCACAGCCGTCCGCTCGTCGCCGGCGAGGATGGCCCTCGAGTGCTCCACCGCGACCGGGTCGTTGTCCACGTACACCACCCGGGCGCCCGGAGTAGCCCGCTGGGCGATCTCGTGCACGTTGCCGACCGTCGGGATGCCCGAGCCCAGGTCGAGGAACTGCCGGATCCCCGCCCCGGCCAGGAACCGGACGGCCCGCCGCAGGAAGCCCCGGTTGGCCTGCATGATCTCCGGCAGCTCCGGCCACATCGCGATCGCCTGCCGGCCCATCTCCCGGTCGGCCGCGAAGTTGTGGAAGCCACCGAGGTAGAAGTCGTACACCCGGGCGGCCGCCGGCCGATCCAGGTCGATCCCGACAGGTGCCCACTCAGGCCGATCCACAGGAGCACCGTACCGGCCGGCAGCCGGGACCGTTGTCAGCGGTCACCCGGTGGTGGGAACGGCTGCACGCTGCCGGCAGGTGCGGCGGAGCAGCGGCGCCGTCGCCGGCCCGGCCGGGTAGCCTGCGCGCTGTGCCACCCGTGCCGCCGGCCGTCCCGGCGTCCCCGACTCCCGGCGTCGAGGTCCTGGTCCAGCGCCTCGACCCCGGCGTGCCGCTGCCGGCGTACGCGCTGCCCGGCGACGCCGGGGCCGACGTGGTGACCGCTGTCGACGCCGAGCTGGCCCCGGGCGAGCGTGCGGTGCTGCCGACCGGGCTGGCGCTCGCGCTCCCGGACGGCTACGCGGCGTTCGTGCACCCCCGGTCCGGCCTCGCCGCCCGGTGCGGGATGGCCCTGGTCAACTCGCCCGGCACGGTGGACTCGGGCTACCGCGGCGAGGTGAAGGTCATCGTCATCAACCACGACCCGGTGCACCCGCTGCGGCTGGCCCGCGGCGACCGGATCGCCCAGCTGGTGCTGCAGCGGGTGGAACGGGCCGTGTTCCGGGCGGTCGACGTGCTGCCGGAGACCGAGCGCGGCGGCGGCGGGCACGGGTCCACCGGCGGCCACGCCCGGCTGGTCCGGGCCGACGCCGCCGACGGGAGGGCGTGATGGCGCTGGGCCGCCGCGCCCGCAGGTCCGAGCGCGCCAAGCTGGACGCGACGCCGCCGTGGGCGACCGAGAAGGTCCGGGAGACGGACGTGACCACCGGACCGTACGACGAGGCGGACAGCCCGGACGACGAGCTGGAGCGTCTGGACCTCGGCGCACTGCGCATCCCGGTGGTGGCCGGGGTCGAGGTGCGCGTCGACGTCGACCCGGAGGGGCAGGTCATCGCAGCCACCCTGTCGTACGGGGGGAGCGAGGCGCAGGTCGGCGCGTTCGCGGCGCCGCGGACGGCCGGGATCTGGGACGAGATCCGGGCCGAGATCCGCGGCTCGATCTCCACTCAGAGCGGCACCGCCCAGGAGAGCAAGGGCCGCTTCGGCACCGAGCTGGTCGGCCGGGTGCCGGTGCAGGGCGGCTTCCAGTCGGTGCGGTTCGTCGGGGTGGACGGTCCGCGGTGGTTCCTGCGGGCGCTGTTCACCGGCGCGGCGGCGACGGACCCGGCCCGGGCCGGCGTGCTGGAGGACGCGGTCCGCAACATCGTGGTGGTCCGCGGCAACTCGCCGATGCCGGTCCGCGACCCGCTGCCGCTGGTGCTGCCCAGGGAGGTCGCCGAGCAGGCCGAGCAGACCCGCGGCGCCCACGCGATGCCGGACCGGGATCTCGACGAGGAGGAGCTCGTCGACGAGCTGGAGGACGAGGAGCCGGCGCCGAAGCCGCAGCCCGCGCCGAGCCGGCGCCGCGCCGACCGCCGTCGACGTTAGGGCGGGTCTCTCGATCGTCGGTGCTGCCGGGCGGCGCCTCGGTCGGCAGGCCCCTCGCTCCGGTGCCCCGGGCCGGCCCGGGCGCGTCGATCCGGCCCGCCGGACGGTCCGCAGGCGTGTCCTGACTCACCGGGCGGCCACCGCCTCGGCGAGCGCGGCGCGGGCCGCGGTGCCGAGCCGGGCGCGGTCCGGGGCGAGGTCCGCCAGCCGCAGCCGGCGGAGCGCGGCCCGGGGCAGCAGCGCCGCCCACTGCTCGGCCACCGCCAGCGGGTGCAGCGGGTCGTCGGCGAAGGCGACCACCCCGACCGGCAGGTCCAGTCCCCGCAGGTCCGCCGTCGACGGCCCGGGCGAGGCCGCCGCCGCCCGCAGCGTCGGGGCCAGCAGCTCCCCGTACGCCGGCCACGCGGCGCCGAGCTCCTCGGCGACCCAGCTCACGCCGCCGGAGCCGGCCGCTGCGATCGCGCCGGCCGGCCCGAGCCGGTCCACCTGGTCCGCCGCCGCCGCGGTCGCCGCCGCCACCGGACCCGGGATCCCGGTCCACCCGGGCAGGGCCAGCAGCAGCCCGTCCAGGTCCCGGCCGGCGGCGGCCCACCGGGCGGCCAGGTGTGCCCCGAGGGACACCCCGCCGACCAGCCGCAGCCGGGACCCGTACGCGTCCGCTGCCGCGTCCAAGGCGGCGAGCGCCGCCACCACCACCGAAGGACCCGGCGACGGCGCGACGGCCAGCAGCTCGTGGTCCGCCAGCGCCGGTCCGAACGCCCGCCGCAGGAAGCCGGCGGAGGACCCGGCGCCGGGCAGCAGCACCGCCACCGGACCGGTCACCCGACCATCCTCGGCCATGCTCGACCGGCTACCGCGGGGACCGGGATGCCTTACCCTGGCGGGGTGAGCGAGACGCCCGGGCCGGCGCGCGGCGGCTGGCTGGGCCGGGCGCTGCGCCGGCTGACCGTGGACGAGTCCGCGCTGGACGCCGAGGACTTGCTTGGCGACGTCGCCGAGACCGGCGCGAAGCCGGTGGCGACCTGCGCGCAGGGTCAGCCGGTCACCGTCACCGGGCGGCTCCGGTCGGTCGTCTACACCCCGCGCGACACGGTCGCGACGGTGGACGCCGAGCTCTACGACGGGAGCGGATCGGTGCACCTGGTCTGGTTCGGCCGTAGCCGGATCGCGGGCATCGAGCCCGGCCGGGCGCTGGTCGCCCGTGGCCGGATCGCGGAGCAGGACGGGCTCAAGGTGATCTTCAACCCGTGGTACGAGCTGAAGCCGGTGGGCGTGTGACGGGGTCCGCACCGCAGGGGGAGTCCGAGCAGGACGGGTCCCGGCCCAGACCGCTGCTGGTCGAGTCGATCGGTGGCTGGCGGGGGCTGGTGGACAGCGGCGTGCCGGTGGTGGTCTTCGTCGGTACCAACGCGGCGGCCGGGCTGACCGCCGCGATCTGGGCCGCCGTCGGCGCGGGGGCGGTGCTCTTCGTGCTCCGGCTGATCCGGCGGGAGACCGTCCAGCAGGCGGTCAGCGGCTTCCTCGGGGTGGCGGTGGCGGCCTGGATCGCGTCCCGTACCGGCGAGGCGAAGGGCTTCTTCCTGCTCGGGATCTGGGCCAGCTTCATCTACGCCGCCGTCTTCGCGGTGTCCGTGCTGGTGCGCTGGCCGCTGGTCGGGGTGATCTGGGAGTACGTCGACGGGGCGGCATCCGGCTGGCGGCGCGACCGGGCGCTGATGCGGGTCTACACCTGGACCACGCTGGTGTGGGTCGGCGTCTTCCTGTCCCGGGGGCTGGTGCAGCGCTTCCTGTACCAGGAGGACCGCACCGGCTGGCTGGCGGTCGCCCGGCTGGCGATGGGCTACCCGCTGACCGTCGGCGCCCTGGCCGTCTCCGTCCTCGCCGTCCGCCGGGTCCGTCGGCTGACCGCGCTGCCCACCGCGCCGGAGGACTTCGACCTCGTCCCCGACATCGCCCCCCACGAGAGGCCCCACCCCGACCCCGGGCGCCCCTGACCTCTGCGCGCAGCCTGGGTTCAGGACCGTACCGGGCCGCACCCGACCTCCGCACGGGCGCCACCGACGTCGGCCGCCGGGGTCCCCGCCCCCGGCGGGGCTCGGTGAAAGAGCCCGCCGACCAACGCCACCAGCGGCCGCCCGGGGTCCCGCGGGCCCGGCCCCCAGGGTCAACCGGTCAACCTCTCCCGTCGCCGCAGACGAGCTGGCGGAGGCGGATCTCCACGTCCTGGACCGCGACGAAGAGCAGCTCGTCGCCGCTCTCCAGCGGGTCGTCCGGGCTCGGCACCACCACCCGGCTGCCGCGCACGATCGCCACCAGCGCCGCGTCCCTCGGCAGCTCCATGTCGCGCACCGGCCGGCCGATCACCGGCGCCGTGTCCGGCAGCGTGATCTCGAGCAGGTTGGCTTGGCCCTGCCGGAACGTCATCAGCCGGACCAGGTCCCCGACCGACACCGCCTCCTCGACGAGCGCGACCAGCACCCGGGGCGTGGACACCGCGACGTCCACCCCCCACGCCTCGGTGAAAAGCCACTCGTTGTCCGGGTTGTTGATCCGGGCGACCACCCGCCGGACCGCGAACTCCGTCTTCGCCAGCAGCGAGACGACCAGGTTGACCTTGTCGTCGCCGGTGGCAGAGATGACCACGTCGCAGTCCTGCAGGCGCGCCTCCTCGAGCGAGGCGAGCTCGGCCGCGTCCGCCGTCAACCACTCCGCCTGCGTCACCCGGGCCGGCTCGACCTTGTCCGGGTCCCGCTCGATGAGCATCACCGAGTGCCCGTTGTCGATCAGCTCCCCGGCGATCGACCGGCCGACCGCGCCGGCGCCGGCGATGGCCACCCGCATCAGGACTCCACCGCCTTCGGCGCGCTCGCCGAGATCTGCTCGACCGCGTCGGCGATGTCGTCGGTGACCAGCACGTGCACCTGGTCGCCGTCCTGCAGCACGGTCGAGGAGGTCGGCAGGATGCCCTTGCCGAACCGGGTGACGAACGCGACCCGGGCCCCGCTGGCGGTCTCCAGCTCGCCGGCCCGGTGCCCGATCCAGCCCTCGTCCAGCACCACCTGGACCAGCGCGACGGCGCCGGACGGGTCCCGCCAGTCCTCGACGTGCTTGTCGCCGAGCAGCGCGGACAGCAGCCGGTGCGTCGTCCACGGCACCGTCGCCACGGTCGGGATGCCGAGCCGCTCGTACACCTCCGCGCGCTTGGGGTCGTAGATCCGGGCCACCACGTGCGCGACGCCGAAGGTCTCCCGGGCCACCCGGGCGGCGATGATGTTGGAGTTGTCGCCGCTGCTCACCGCCGCGAAGGCGCCGGCGCGGGCGATGCCGGCCCGGCTGAGCGTGTCCCGGTCGAAGCCGACGCCGGTCACCTGGTCGCCGCCGAACTCCGGCCCGAGCCGGCGGAACGCGCCCGGGTTCTGGTCGATGATCGACACGGTGTGCCCGGCCCGCTCCAGGTTGCGGGCAAGGCTGGAGCCGACCCGGCCGCAGCCCATCACGACGATGTGCACACCTGCGGACGCTACCGCCTCGGTACGGCGGGGGCGACGCCCGTCCCCCGCCGGCCCTGCCGGCCGTACGATCGGGGCGTGTCTCTGCTGACGAGGGTCACCAAGCGCCTGGTGATCGGCCGGCCGGTCAGCAGCGACCGGCTGCACGAGGCCGCGCTGTCCAAGCGGATCGCGCTGCCGATCTTCGCCAGCGACGCGCTGTCCTCGGTGACGTACGCGACGCAGGAGATCCTGCTCGTGCTGACCGCGGCCGGCACCGCGTACCTCTTCCTCGCCCCGTGGGTGGCCGGCGCGATCGTGCTGCTGTTCGCGATCGTGGTGGCGTCCTACCGGCAGGTGGTCCGGGCGTACCCGTCCGGCGGCGGCGACTACGAGGTGGCCACCACCAACCTGGGCCGCTTCGCCGGGCTGACGGTGGCCAGCGCGCTGCTGGTGGACTACGTGCTCACCGTCGCGGTGTCGGTCTCCGCCGGGGTGGACAACATCATCTCCGCCTTCCCGGACCTCAACCCGATCCGGGTCGGCCTCGCGCTCGGCCTGGTCGCGCTGCTCGCCGCAGCCAACCTGCGCGGCGTGCGGGAGTCCGGCACCGCCTTCGCCGTCCCGACGTACGCGTTCACCGCCGGCGTGCTGGTGCTCATCGGCACGGGCCTGCTGCGGGTCGTCTTCGGCAACCCGCCGGAGGCGGAGAGCGCGGCGTGGGCGGTCGAGCCGGAGCCCGGCCACGAGCACCTGCTCGGCTTCGCGCTGCTCTTCTTCGCGCTGCGCGCCTTCTCCTCCGGCTGCACCGCGCTGACCGGCATCGAGGCGATCGCCAACGGGGTGCCGGCGTTCCGGCCGCCGAAGAGCCGCAACGCCGCCGCCACGCTGGCGATGCTCGGCCTGCTGGCGATCACCATGTTCGCCGGCATCACCGCGCTGGCGCTGATCGCTGACGTGCACGTCACCCAGAACACCTGCGACCTGGTCGGCTTCCCCGGCAACTGCGCCACCGACCCGCAGCGGACGGTCATCGCCCAGCTCGGCTCGGCCGTCTTCGGCGGGGACTCGTCGATCGGCTTCTTCTACATCCAGGCGGTCGCCGCGCTCATCCTCGTGCTCGCCGCGAACACCGCCTTCAACGGCTTCCCGCTGCTCGGCTCGGTGCTCGCGCAGGACCGCTACCTGCCGCGGCAGCTGCACACCCGCGGCGACCGGCTGGTCTTCTCCAACGGCATCCTGGTGCTGGCCGGCTTCGCGATGCTGCTGATCTGGGCCTTCGACGCCTCGGTCAGCCGGCTGATCCAGCTCTACATCATCGGCGTCTTCACCTCGTTCACGCTCGGCCAGTGGGGCATGGTCCGGCACTGGAACCGGGCACTGCGCACCGAGCGGGACCCGGGCGGGCGGCGCCGGATCCTGCGCTCCCGGGCGATCAACGCGACCGGCGGCACCTTCACCGCGGTGGTGCTGGTCATCGTCACGGTGGAGAAGTTCCTGCTCGGAGCGTGGATCGTGGTGATCGCGATGCCGATCATCTTCTGGATAATGCGGTCGATCAACCGGCACTACACGAGGGTCTCCGAGGAGCTGGTCCCGGACGAGGAGGGCGGCATGCTGCCCAGCCGGGTGCACTCCGTCGTGCTGGTCTCCAAGCTGCACAAGCCCACCCTGCGGGCGCTGGCGTACGCCCGGGCCACCCGGCCGGACACGCTGACCGCGCTGACCGTGAACGTCGACCCGGCCGAGACCCGGGGGCTGCAGGAGGAGTGGGACCGGCGCGGCATCCCGATCCCGCTGACCGTGGTGGACTCGCCGTACCGGGAGATCACCAAGCCGATCCTGGAGTACGTCAAGCGGCTGCGCCGGGAGAGCCCGCGGGACGTGGTCGCGGTCTTCGTCCCCGAGTACGTCGTGGGCCGCTGGTGGGAGCACCTGCTGCACAACCAGAGCGCGCTGCGGCTGAAGGGCCGGCTGCTGTTCACCCCGGGTGTGATGGTGACCAGCGTGCCGTGGCAGCTGCGCTCGTCCGACCGGGCGGCCCACCGGCCGGAGCGGGCCGGGGTCGGCGCGGCCCGCCGCGGCTTCGGCCCCCACCCCGGCGTCGCGCAGCCGTCGGCGGACGGGGGCCGCCGTCCGGATGGGGCCACCGGGGCCGGGCGGGAACCGGAGGCGACGCCGGTCGCCGCCGCCCGCGACCAGGCGCCGTGACCCGACAGTGCCCG
>JBJMII010000077.1:0-16610 GCA_045806925.1 Mycobacteriales bacterium | reverse complement strand
CGGCGGGCCCGCTGGGGCCGCGGCGCCCGGCGGGGCGGGGACGGCCGGCAGAGCCCAGCTGGCGGGCGTCCACCGGCGGAGCCGGCGGACCAGGTCGTCCGCCGCCCGGCGAAGCTGGTCCGGCGGCCCGGGGAGACGACGGACCCCACCCGGACCGCCGGGTGGGGTCGCGTCGTCGCCGTGCAGCCGGATGGCTACTGCCGGAAGTAGCTGAGCAGCCGGAGGATCTCCAGGTACAGCCAGACCAGGGTGACCGTGAGGCCGAACGCCGCGTACCAGGCGAAGCGCTCCGGCGCACCCTGCTTGATGCCCCTGTCGATCATGTCGAAGTCGAGCAGGAAGGTGAACGCGGCGATGCCGATGCAGAGCAGGCTGAAGCCGATCGCCAGCGCCGGGTTGCTCGAGTCCCGCAGACCCAGCCCACCGGGGGTGAACAGGGACGCGACCAGGTTGACCAGCATCAGCGCCACGACGCCGATCAGCGCGCCGAGCAGCCAACGGGTGAACCTCGGGGTGACCCGGATCGCGCCGGTCTTGTAGACGAACAGCATGCCGGCGAAGACGCCGGCGGTGCCGACCACCGCCTGGATGACGATGCCGCCGCCGAAGGCCTCGTTGAACACCCGGCTGATGGCGCCGAGGAACACGCCCTCGGCCGCCGCGTACGACAGGATCAGTGCCGGGTTGGTGCTCTGCCGGAAGCTGATGACGAGCGCCAGCACGAAGCCCACCAGCGCGCCGACGAGCGCCAGGCCGGCCAGGTCGAAGATCCAGGCGACGGCGCCGGTGGCGACGACGACGCCGAGCGTGGCGGCCGTCTTCATCACCACGTCGTCGAGCGTCATGTAGCGGGCCGGCGCGTACGCCGGGCGGTCGTACATGTCCTGCAGGTCGCCGGCCGAGGGGGCGGGAGCGTTCCAGCTCGCGTACTGCTGCCCCTGCCCGAACCCTCGACCGAGGACGGGGTTGTTGCTGTTCACGGGTCACTCCTCAAAGTGGCGCGCCGACGGCGGCGGATCCAGCCCGCCGACACCGTAACGGTCGGCGTCGCGGCGCGGTTCCCGGGCCGGGCTCGCGGTTGCCGGGCCGGGCTAAAGCCGTTCTCCGGCCGCGCGCAGCGTCTCCAGCCGCTTGCAGAAGGCGAAGCGGACCAGCCCGCGGCCGCGCGCCGGGTCGCTGAAGAAGGCCGAGGCCGGGATCGCGGCGACCCGCCGCCGCGCGATCAGGTCCCGCACGTATGCCATGTCGTCGCCGGCGCACCGGGTCATCGCGAAGTACGTCCCGTCCGGGCTTGCGACCTCCAGCTCGGTGCGGCGCAGGTCCTTCAGCAGCAGGTCGCGCCGCTCGGTGTAGTCGGCGACCAGCTGGTCGTAGTAGTCGCCGGTCGCGGCCGACTCGAGCATCACCGCGGAGGCCCGCTGCAGCGGGGTGGACGCGGTGAAGGTGACGAACTGGTGCATCGAGCGCACCGCCGCGGACAGCGCCGGCGGCGCCACCGCCCAGCCGATCCGCCAGCCGGTCGCGCTGAAGGTCTTCGACACCGAGGAGACCGTGATGGTCCGGTCCCGGCAGGCCGGGTCGGCGGCGACCGGGCGATGCCGGCGGCCGTCGAAGACGATGTGCTCGTAGACCTCGTCGGACAGGATGTACGCGTGGTGCCGCTCGGCCAGCTCGCCCAGCGCCCTGGTCTCCTCCGGGCCGAGCAGCCGGCCGGTCGGGTTGGTCGGCGTGTTGACCAGGATCACCCTGGTGCGGTCGGTCACCAGCGCGGCCAGCCGGTCCAGGTCCAGCCGGAAGTCCGGGAACGACGTGGTCAGGTAGCGTGGCACCCCGCCGGCCGCCACCACCGCGTACGGGTAGAGGTCGTAGTACGGCTCGACCAGCACCACCTCGTCGCCGGGCTCCAGCAGCGCCAGCAGCGTCGCGGTGATCGCCTCGCTGGCCCCCGCGGTGACCGTCACCTCGGTGTCCGGGTCGGCCGCCAGGCCGTACCGGGCCTGCTGGTGCTCGGCGACCGCCTGCCGCAGCACCGGGTCGCCGATGCTCGGCGCGTACTGGTGCAGCCCGCCGGCCACCGCCTCCACGGCGGCCTCGACGAGCCGCTCCGGCGGCTCGAAGTCCGGGAAACCCTGGGACAGGTTGATCGCCCCGGCGGCGATCGCCTGCTCGGTGACGGTGGAGAAGATCGAGGTCCCGAATCCCCGCAGCGACCCGCGCAAGACGTCCGACACGACGTCGATCCTCTCGCACCACCCCGGCGGGAGCCCAGTGCGGGGTTTCCGGACCGGCCCGGTGGGCCAAGACAGAGGGGTGGCGGAGCATGCGCCGGTCGGCGCGCGCGGGAACCCGGTGCTGCTCCAGTTCCAGCGCGCCCTGCTGCCGTCCCGGCTGCCGCAGGTCGACGGCCTGCCGCTGACCGCCCGCTACCTGCCCGGCGGGTCACCGGACAAGCTCGGCGGCGACTGGTACGACGCGATCCCGCTGGACGGCGGCGCGGTCGCGCTGACGGTCGGGGACGTCGCCGGCGGCGACGTGGTCGCCACCGCGCTGATGGTGCACCTGAGCGGCGCGATCCGGGCGTACGCGCTGGAGGGTCACCCGCCGGCCGTCGTGGTGACCCGGGCCAACGACTTCCACCTCGCGCTCGGCTCGGACCGGCTGGCCACCCTGGTGTACGCGCTGGTCCACCCGGTGGAGCGGCTGGTGACCGTGGTGCGGGCCGGGCACGTCCCGCCGGTGCTGGTCGCCCCGGACGCGGACCCGTGCCTCCTGGACGGCGTCGGCGGGCCGCCGCTGGGCGTCCGGCGCGGCGAGGTCTGGCGGGAGTCGACCACCCAGCTGCCGCCGGGCAGCACGCTGGTCCTCTATACCGACGGCCTGGTTCAGCACGAGGGCTCGCTCGGCGTCGGGATGGGCCACGTGCTCACCGCGATCGCCACCGGCGGGGGGGCGTCCGCCCCGGACGACCTCGCCGACCGGCTCCTCCGGCTGGTGCCGGACCCGCCGCCGGACGACACCGTGCTGCTGGTCGGCCAGCTGTCCACGCAGCGCACGGAGCCGGTCTCCGAGCTTCGCCGCACGCTGCCGCCGACCCCGGAGAGTGCCACCGTGGCCCGGTGGCTGGTGACCGACCTGCTCCGGGACACCGTGCCGCCGGACGCCCAGGACACCGCCGCGCTGCTCACCACCGAGCTGGTGTCCAACGCGATCCGGCACACCCGGGACGAGCTGGTGCTGACCGTCCACGTGGGCGGCGGCCGGCTGCGGGTCGGCGTCTCCGACTCCAGCCACCGCCGGCCGCAGCTGGTGCAGGTCGGCAAGCGGGACACCTCCGGCCGCGGGCTGCAGCTGGTGGAGGCGCTGGCCGAGGAGTGGGGCATCGACCCGGACGAGCGCGGGCTGGGCAAGACGGTGTGGTTCGAGATCCCGGCCTGACCGGCCGGACCGCGGGACCTCACGTCCCGCCCGCCCCGGGCGTTGACCAGGTGTGAGCCGAGAGCCGTTCGAGACGGTGGTCGCCCGGCACGGGCCGCTGGTGCTGCGCGTCTGCCGCGCCGTGCTCGGGCCGGGCGCCGCCGACGACGCCTGGTCCGAGACCTTCCTGGCCGCGCTGCGGGCGTACCCGTCGCTGCGGCCGGGCAGCAATGTCGAGGCCTGGCTGGTGACCATCGCGCACCGCAAGGCGATCGACCAGCTGCGCGCCGAGGCGCGCCGCGCGGTGCCGGCCGGCGTCCTGCCGGAGCGGCCGGGCCAGTCCAGCCGTGACGGCGTGCCGGGCGGCTGGGAGGCCGACCTGTGGGCCGCGTTGCGGGAGCTGCCGCCGAAGCAGCGGATGACCGTCGCGTACCACCACCTGGCCGGCCTGCCGTACGCGGAGGTCGCCGAGCTGGTCGGCGGCACCCCGGAGGCGGCCCGCCGCGCCGCCGCGGACGGCATCGCCGCGCTGCGCCGCACTTACCTGACCGAGCAGGAGGACGTGTCATGAGCACCGTTTCCCCAGCCGGCGGCACCGCCGGCGTGTTCGCCGCGCTGCCGGAGACCGACCCCGACGCCCAGCGCCGGCTGCACGCCCGGCTGGCCGCCGCGGCCGCGGACGCCGGCATCCTGGACGTCGCGTACCGCACCGTGGACAGCCCGCTCGGCTCGCTGCTGCTGGCGGCGACCGACCGCGGCCTGGTCCGGGTGGCCTGGGAGCGGGAGGACCACGACCGGGTGCTGGCCCAGCTGGCGGACCGGGTCAGCCCGCGGGTGCTGCGCGCGCCGGCCCGGCTGGACCGGGCCGCCCGGGAGATCGAGGAGTACCTGGGGCACCGGCGGACCGCGTTCGACCTGCCGCTGGACCTGCGGCTGGCGACCGGCTTCCGGCGGACCGTGCTGGACCACCTGCGGGAGGTCGGGTACGGGCGGACGGTCAGCTACGGCCAGCTGGCGGCCGCGTCCGGCAGCCCCCGGGCGGTGCGTGCGGTCGGCACCGTCTGCGCGACGAACCCGCTGCCGCTGGTGGTGCCCTGCCACCGGGTGGTGCGCGCGGACGGCTCGCCCGGGCGGTACGTGGGCGGCAGCGAGGTCAAGCGGGCGCTGCTCGGCCTGGAAGCCGGCTGAGCGTCCCCCGGCTGAGCGTCCCCCGGATCTGAGCGTCCCCCGGATCTGAGCGTCCCCCGGATCTGAGCGTCCCCCGGATCTGAGCGTCCCCGGATCGCAGAGGGGCCGGACCCCGGCCCGGCCCCTCCGCCCCCCGTCAGGACCGCGCTCCCCGTCGGGCTCGCGGCACGGTCCGGGCCACGGTCGCCGGCCTCTGCACCGACGGCGGTAGCACGGACCGTATTCGTTCGTGCGAGCAGAGCAAGACCCGATTGCCGGGCGTCCGGTTCCGCCGCCCGGGGCAGGACGGGCCGCCCGATCGCGACCGGGTCGGGCGTGTTCGCCCGGGTCGGGCCGGGGCAGGACCCGAGCATGACCGTCACCATCTGGTTCGACCCGTCCTGCCCGTTCACCTGGCGCACCGGCCGGTGGCTCCGCTCGGTGGCGGCGGCTCGCGGCGAGCACGTGCGCTGGCGGCTGATGAGCCTGGCGGTGCTCAACGCCGGCAGGGACGTGCCAGCGCAGTACCAGGAACCCATGCGGCAGGCGCAGCTGGCGTCCCGGGTGCTCGCCGCCACCGAGGCGCAGCACGGCAGCGAGGGGCTGGACGCGGCCTACACCGCGCTCGGCCGTCGGGTGCACGAGCGTGGTCACCCGCTGGACCGGGGCACCGTCGAGGCGGCGCTAGGCGAGGCCGGGCTGCCCGGCGCGCTGCTCGCCGCGTACGACGACGAGCAGCAGGACGCGACCGTCCGGGCCAGTCACCAGGAGTCCCAGCAGCGGGTCGGCGAGGAGGCCGGCAGCCCGGTCGTCGCGGTCGGCGACGGGCCCGGGTTCTTCGGCCCGATCCTGTCCGACGTCCCCTCGGGCGAGGCCGCCGACCGGCTGTACGACGCGGTCCGGCTGCTCTCCGCGGTCCCCGGGTTCAGCGAGCTGAAGCGGAGCCGCTAGCAGGCTGGCTCGCGACCTCGGCGGCTGGCAGGGTGGGCCGGTGGCCGGCGACGAGGAGCGGGACGGGATCAGCTTCACCCACCTCGACGAGCCGCTCTTCGACGGCGCCGGGGCGACCAAGCGGCACCTCGTCGACTACCTCGACGCGGTCAGCGACCGGATCGTCCCGGAGCTCGCGGACCGGCCGCTGTCGGTGGTACGGGTCCGGCCGGGCCAGGACCCGTTCATGCAGAAGAACCTGCCCAGGTACGCGCCGGCCTGGATCCGGACGGTCGGGGTCTGGGCGGAGCGGTCCCGTCGGGAGGTGACGTACGCGCTGTGCGACGACCGCCGGACGCTGCTGTGGTTCGCCAACCAGCGGGCGGTGGAGTACCACCCGACGCTGATGCGGGCCGGGCAGCCGGACGCGCCGACCTGCCTGGTGCTGGACCTCGACCCGCCGCCGGGGGACGGGTTCCGGGCCGCCGTCGGCGCCGCGCACCTGGTCCGGCGGGCGCTCGCCGACGCCGGGCTGGCCGGCGCGGTGAAGACCAGCGGCGCGAAGGGCGTGCACGTCATCGTGCCGCTCGCCGCCGGGGTCAGCGCCGAGGAGGCGGCCGCGGCCACCCGCGCGCTGGCCGCCCGGGCCGAACGGCTCGACCCGGACCTGGCCACCACCGCCTTCATCGTGGCGGAGCGCGCCGGCAAGGTCTTCGTCGACTCCACCCGGGCCGGCGGTGCGACGGTGGTCTCCGCGTACAGCCCGCGGGTCCGGCCCGGGGTGCCGGTGTCCTTCCCGGTGCCGTGGGAGGACCTCGACGCCGTCTCGCCGGCCGACTTCACCGTCCACACCGCACCGCGGCTGCTCGGCGACCGGAGCCCGTGGGCCACGCTGCTGCCGGCGCCGCAGCGGCTCGGCGCCGAGCTGGTCGAGGAGGGCCGCGCCATCCCGATCGCCCGGGTGCAGGCGATGCACGAGGGCAAGCGGCGGGCCCGGCAGCGGCGCGGATAGGGCGCCCAGCCGGAGCGGCCCGGCCCGGGTTCAGCCCGCGCGGTGCGCCGGCCGGGTGCCGACCACGACGGTGGCCTCCAGCTCCTCCGAACACGCGGTCCGGGCCGCCAGCTCGGCGCGGCCGAGGATCTCCACGGCGATCTCGGCCTGCCGATCGCTGGTCTCCACCAGCAGGTGCCCGCCGGGCGCCAGCCAGCGCGGCGCCGCGGCGGCGACCCGGCGCAGCACGTCCAGGCCGTCCGCGCCGCCGTCCAGGGCGGCCCGCGGCTCGTGCAGCCGGGCCTCCGCGGGCAGCAGCTCGACCTCGCCGGTCGGCACGTACGGCACGTTGGCGAGCAGCAGGTCCACGTGCCCGGACAGCTCCGGCGGCAGCGGCTCGTCGAGGTCGCCCTGGTGCACCCGGCTGCCGAACGGTCCGACGTTGCGCCGGGCGCAGGCGACCGCGGCCGGGTCGACATCGACGGCGTGCAGCTCGACGCCGGTCAGCGCGGCGGCCACCGCGGCCCCGAGCGCGCCGGTCCCGCAGCACAGGTCGACCACCACGGTCCGGGGGCGACCGGTCTGCCGCCCCAGCGCGACCGCCAGCCCGACCAGGAACTCGGTGCGCCGCCGCGGTACGAAGACCCCCGGGTCGACGGCGATCCGCAGCCCGCAGAACTCCGCCCAGCCGACCACCTGCTCCAGTGGGGTGCCTGCGGCGCGCTGATCCACCATCCCGGCGAGGGTCACGGCGTCCGGCGCGGCCGCGACCAGCAGCCGCGCCTCGTCCTCGGCGAAGACGCAGCCGGCGGCCCGCAGCCGGGCGACCAGGTCGGGCGGTGGGCCGGCCAGCGCGTCCGGCAGCGGGTCGGTCACCTCGGACCGGCGCCGGCGAGCGCGTCGTGGACCGGAGCATGCACGTCGGCGCCGGGCACCGCGGCCAGCTCGGCACAGTGCGGCGAGTCGGCCGGCGTGTACGGACAGCCCATGCCCGGACGGTACGACCCCTACCGGCCGGCCGGGGACCCGGACCACGAAGCGGCTCCCGACGGCTCCGCACCGCGCGGTCGCCCGCCGGGCGCCGCACCATCGCCGAGACGGTGGCCAAGGGCGGCTACCCCGCCATCCTCCTGGCCAGCGGACCTCGACGGCACCTTCGAGCGGCTGCAGGCCACCTACACCGAGGCCGTCCAGCAGCCGATCGAACAGCCGTAAGGGGTTCGCGACTGCGCCGTTCGAGCCGGTCGCCCAGTGCACGGCGGGCGTGGCGCCCGACTTCCAGCAGCGGATGGCCCGGAACATGACGAACCCGGACGGTGTTGATCATTGACCGAGTTCGAATGATGACCGATTGGTGCCCCCGGTGGGATTCGAACCCACACTGTGACCCTTTTAAGGGGCCTGCCTCTGCCGGTTGGGCTACGGGGGCAAGACGGGATGCAAGCGTAGCGGTCAGGCGGTGCCAGCCGACGTGACCACGAACTGGCGCAGGTGCGCCCCCTCCGGGCGCATCAGGTCGGGGGAACCCGGCTGGCCGGCCGAGGTGACCGGCCGACGCCCCGGGCGGACCGGCGCTGGGTCACCGCGGCGCACAGCACCCCGACCACCAGCCACGCCGTGCCCACCGCGACGCCGGTGAGACCGGCGCCGAGGATGAACAGCAGGCACAGCACGAGCGCCAGCACGGGCGTCAGCGGGTACAGCGGCGTGCGGAAGTCCCCGACCGCCCCCCGCCGCCGGGAGACGAGCAGGGCGACGATCGCGGCGACGGAGGTGATCATGTAGAGGAACCCGGTCGCCGCGACCGCGAACCGCAGGTCCGAGAACACTGTCATGCCGATCTGGCTGACCCCGGCGAACACGATGGCGACCCAGGGGATCCCACCGGGCGTGCGCCGCGCCACGACGCCCGGGGCACGGTCGTCCCGGGCGAGGACGAACGCCGTTCGGGAGATCACGATGACGAACGAGTTCACGGTCGCCGTCAGCGCCACGACGATGATCACGTCGACGACCGTCCGCCCGGTCGGGCCGAGCAGCAGCGCCGCAGCATCCGCCACCGGGGTCGCGGTGTCCGCCAGCTGGCCGGCCGGCACCACGCCGTTGATGACGACCAGCAGTCCGATGTACAGCACGAAGACGATGCCCAGGCTGGCGAATATGGAGCTGGGAATGGTCCGCTGCGGGTCCTCGATCTCCTCGGCCGCGACGACGACCGCATCCCAGCCCAGCAGCGCGATGAAACCGACGAGGCCGGCCGCCGCGATGCCGAACCACCCGTGGGTGATGAAGGGCGAGAAGTGGTCCGCCTCCAGACCGGTGCTGCCGACCAGGATGAAGGCGGTGAGCAGGCCCACCTCGAGCAGCATGACCAGGAACTGGACCCGGCCGGACAGGCGTATGCCGAACAGGTTCAGCACCACGATGACCGCGGTGAGCACCGAGGCGCCCAGCGTCGGCGGGACGGCCGGCGCGACGAGGTGCAGGTGCGCACCGAAACCGATGCCCACGAACGCCGCGCCGGATATCCAGGCACCCATGTTCGCCCAGCCCACGATGGTCGCCACGACCGGCGGGAGGTGGGCCTTGGCGTACGCGTACTGCCCGCCGGAATCCGTGTGCATCGAGCTCAGCTCGGCGAAGCACATGGCGAGGCTGAGCGAGGCGAGGAAGGCCAGCGCGAACGCCACGATGACCGCCGGGCCGGCCCGCCCGCTGGCCGTCCCGCTCAGCACGAAGATCCCGGCACCGACGACGCCCCCGACGCCGATCGACGTCACCTCCCGGAAGCCGATCTTGCCCTGGCCCGGAGCACCACTGCCCACCCGCCACCGCCTCTGGATCCGAGCGACGATCATGTATCAGGGTCGCTGGAAGGTATCATTCCTGATCTGAGGAGGTGGGAGACGAGGTGGGCCCGGCTGGGCGAGTGGAACTGGCTGAGCAGGGCCGAGACATGCCGCTTGACCCCGTGAATGGAGATGTGCAGCTTCGCCGCTATTTCCTTGTTGCTGGCGCCGGCGACGAGCAGTGTCAGGACCTCGGCCTCGCGCGGGCTCAGATGATCGAGTTGCGGCCGGGGCGGCCCGTCCTGACTGCGCATCCGGTTGAGGAGGTAGGCCCCGATGGTGCCCGGAATGGCGAGCTGACCGTTCAGCACCTGCAGGAGGGCGGCCCGCACCGAGGCGGGCGTGAGCTCGGCCTGCATGAGATAGCCGTTGGCGGGGCGTCGCGCCGCGATCTCGAGCTGCTCCGGCTGGGCCGTGGGCACTATCACGATCACCGGCCGCAGATGCTCGACGGTGGAACCGGCACGCTCGGCATTCAGGAGCGTCCCGGTCGAGATCAGCGTGACGTCGATCCCGGCCAGCAGCTCCGCGTCATGGGCGGAGACCGTCGCCACGGCGGCGGCGGTAACCCCGGGGATCGACGACGTGATGGCGGCCAGGCCGCGGCGGATCACCTCCTGTTCCTCCACGATCAGCACCCTGATCTCGGTGTGCCCGGGAGGTTCTGCCGGGACCTCGTTCATAGGGAAGACACGTCCTCCAGGACTGGCCTGTGGTGCTCCTCGCTGCGCCGACGGGACGTCCGCGGGCACAAGGTGGCCGATCACGACGAAGTACGGGTTCGGGGCCAGGAAACCTGCTGGTGGTCGCGACGGGTCGTGCTCCGGGCGCCGGCGGGGGTCGGGCTGGTGCCGCGGTTGCGAGCGCACGGGCCGGCGCACGCCACGAACGTTGCCGACGCCGCCGGACTATCCCGCCGTCTGTGCGCCGGCGAAGGAAGAGATTCGGTTCATAACACCCCGCCCGCCAAGATGCCGCTCTTGCTCGCAGCTGCCTGCCCTGCTCGACTATGTCACGATTAGCAACAAGTCTGCCACGTTAGGTGACCGTAGGCTCTACCGGGGGCGTAGTCAACCCGTACCGGCGGTCCTGACGGACGGAACACGGTCCGACCGCCGGCACAGCCGGTGAGCCCGCCGATGCCGGTGTGGCAGGATGCCGCGTGGTAGGCACACTTGCCTCCTCGGCCGCCCGGCAGCCGGTGCGGGCCGGGGTGGCAGGTGCGGCTGGTCAGCCGGGTCGCCGCGACCGCGACGACTCCCGTCCACCACCGGCACGTTCTGAGGAGACTTCGTTGCCCGGCCCGGATGACTCCCGTCCCGCAGCTGCCATCGTCTCCACGACCGGACTCGACGGCGAAGGACGACTCCGCGGGTTCCGCCGCCGCAGCGTGGCCGATGTGCTGGCGCGGCACCTCGCCCAGACGACCGGGCAGCCGGTGACGCTGGTGGACGTACCCGTCCGCGGAGCTGATGGCGCGGCGGCGCAGGCCCGGCTCACCGCCGCAGCGCTCGACGCCGTGCACCAGCTGCCCCCGGCCCGGCTGGTGATCTCGGGCGAGCAGCTGACGATGCGGGGCGACGACCTCCTCGAGCTCGTCCTCGACCCGGCCGCCGAACCCAGCTGGCCGGAGGCGGTCCTGGCGGCTCAGCGCATTGCCCTGGGCGGGTCGCGGGGGGCTCGCGTCCGCTTCGCGCGCACCGACGGAGCCGGTGACATCGAGGTGTTCACGACGCGGCCGGACACCCTGTTCGGGGCGTCCTTCGTCGCGGTCTCCCCGAGTCACCCTGCGGCCCGGCTGGCCGGGCCGGCGCAGCTGGCAGCCTTCCGGGCGCAGTGCGACCGGGCGGCCGGCGATCCCGATGCGCGGGTGGGCGTCCCGCTCGGCCTCTCCGTCCGGCATCCGCTGGTCCCCGAGCGCGTGCTCCCGGTCTGGCTCGCGAACTTCGTGGTGGAGAGCTACGGCACCGGCGCCGCCGGCGGTTGCCCGGCCTGCGACCAGCGCGACCTCGATTTCGCCCGTCGCTACGGCCTGCCGGTCCGGTCGATCATCTGCCCGCCGGGAGCGGACCCCGGCAGCGTCGCAGTGCGGGCCGCCGCGTACGCGGGTGACGGTACGATCATCAACTCCGGCTTCCTCAGCGGGCTGCCGGTGGTGGAGGCCATCGATGCCGCCATCGCCCGCCTGGTCGAGGTCGGGCGGGGTGAGCCCGCCGTGCAATACCGCCGGCGTCCCCTGGTGGTGGCGGAACTGGTGGCGGCGGTGGTGGCGGAGGCGGCGCCGGGCGGCGGCGAGCTGCGGCACCTCGACCGGTCCTGGCGGTTCACGGCGCCTTTCCGGACGGCTGCCGCGCTCGTCCACCACCCGGCCGGTGCAACCGGACGGCGTCCGCACGCGCTGCACGTCACCGTGCCGGAGGCGGCGACCCGGCACCTCCTCGACGCGCGCATCCTGCTGCGCGCTCTCCGCGACGGTGCCGGACCCGCCGGTGAGGAACCCTGGGAGGAGATCGTCCTCGTCGGCGACGTGCTCGGCCCGACCGGGCAGCAGGTTCCGGAGGCGCCGGCGCCGCCGGGCGACGCGCTCCGGCTGGCCGTCCTCGCGGACACCCCGCCGGACCGCGACCTGGACTGGAGCGACAAGCGCCACCCAGCGGCGGTCAAGTTCGTCCAGGGGGCCGGGCGGCTCTTCAGCGCGTCCGGGAGCGCGCAGGGGGTCGACGAGGTCCGGGTCGCGAGGAAGGTCGCCAGAGCCGCCGCGAGCCTGGACAGCGCGCTGCGCCGACGGAGGACGAACACGGCCGTGGCTGCGGCCCGCGAGATCGTCGCCGGCGCGGCGGAGTCGGCGCAGAGCAGGGGCCTCGACGGCGCTGCGCAGGCTCTGGTCGGGTCGATGCTCTACGCGCTGGTGCCGGAGCTCGCCGCGCGGGGGCTGGCGGCGGCCGGGTCACCGGCCACCGGTCCGCCCGCCTGGCCGGACCTGCCCGAGCACGCCGCGGACTCCGGGCTGACCGAGCTCGTCGTGCAGGTCAACGGCAAGAAGCGCGGGGTCGTGCAGGTGGCCCGTGACGCCGACGAGGAGACCGTGCTCGCCGCCGTCCGCGCGGACGGGTCTCTCGACGCCCACCTGGGCGAGCGGCCGGTACGCAAGACCGTCGTGGTGCGGAACCGGCTGGTGAACTTCGTCGTCTAGCGGGTAGCCGTTCGGCTACGCCGGTCGAGCGCACCATCCGGCGTTCCGCGGACTCTTCCGATGCCGGGCGGCCGGCTCATACCGTCGAACTGCCCAGGTTGGACCTGCCCGTCGGTCGGCACGAAGACCTCCATCCACCGGGCCGTCAACGGCTGGTGTATTTGCTTCGCCCGCATTACCCGACACCGAGAGGTGACGCACGCATGGCAGAGACCGCCGCTCCCGCCCGCAGTTACGCATTGAGCGCGCAAGAGCTCGTGCAGTTCCACCGCGACGGCTTCTTCGGTCCCTTCGACCTCTACGAACCCGAGGAGATGGAGCGGTCGCTGCAGGCGATGCGGCCGAAACTGATCGACAGCCGGCAGGGTGTCTACCACCAGGGACAGGCCCTGTCGGGAACGACCAACCTGGCCAGTTACGACCGGCACCTCGACGTCGATTTCCTGGCGCTGCACGTCTGCCGCCCGGAGATAGTCGACCGGGTCACCAGCGTCCTCGGGCCGGACGTGCTGTGCTGGCGCACCGAGTTCTTCCCCAAGTATCCCGGTGACGAGGGGACCGACTGGCACCAGGCCGACAACTTCGCCAACGTGGGGAAGCACCCGCAGATCGTCTGGCCGGAGGACGCGGACTTCGGCGGTGCGCTCACGTGCTGGACCGCCTTCACGGAATCGACGGTCGAGACCGGCTGTCTCCAGTTCATCCCCGGCTCGCACAAGACGATGAACTACGACGAGAACAAGGTCATCGAGTACGACGCCGCGATGATCAACCGGCAGGACAAGAACGGCGTGCGGCGGGGATTCTACGGCTACGACTACCGGCAGTTGCAGAAGGACCCGGACTGGAGCCCGGACGAGTCCAGGGCGACGTCGATGGTGATGCGCCAGGGACAGTGCATCATGTTCTGGTCGACGTTGATGCACGCCTCGCATCCGCACCTCGGGATGACCGACAAGATGCGCCTCGGCTTCACCGCCCGCTACGTGCCGACGTCGGTCCAGGTCTACCCCTATCAGGACACCCTGGCCGAGTACGGCGTGGAGGTCAGCCTGGAGAAGTTCGGGTCCGTGCTCGTCTCCGGCACCGACGTGTTCGGCCACAACCGGCTCGTCGACCGCACGGTCAACGGCACGCCTTTCCCGCGCCGGTGAGAGTCCGAGAGTCCGCGATGCAGCCGTTGAGGTGCTCCGACGTGGCGGTGGCCGCCCATCGGGAGCTCAACCGGACCTGGCGGCCCTACCCGCGCGACGCCACGGTCCCGGAGCGCTTCGAGCTCTGGGCGCAGCGCCGTCCGGAGGCCCCCGCGACCGTCCAGGGGGACCGTCGGCTCAGCTACCGCCAGCTCAACCGGTTCGCCAACGGGCTGGCCCACGACCTGCGGGAGGAGGGCGTGGGATCGGGCGCGGCGGTCGGGGTGTGCGTGGCCCGGTCGCCGGAGCTGCTGGTGGCGCTGGTCGGGATCCTCAAGTGCGGCGGGACGTACGTGCCGGTGGACCCCGACTGGCCGGACCACCGCCTGCGCACCGTGCTCGCCGACGCGCGCTGCCGGTGGGTGCTCAGCGACCAGCCGGCGGCGCTCGCCGCCCGGCTCGACGGCTCCGGGTGCCGCGTCCTCGAGATCGGTGAGCGGACGCTGGTGGGCAGCGACACCAACCCGGCATGCCCCGCCGGCCCCGAGAGCATCGCCTGCATCAACTTCACCTCCGGGTCGACGGGCCGACCCAAAGGCGTGCCGATCCTGCACCGCGGCATCAACCGGTTGGTGCACAGCGCCACCTACGGACCGATGAACGAGAACAGTCGCGTCCTGCAGGTGACCCCGGTCACCTTCGACATCGCCACCTGGGAGATCTGGGGTGCGCTGCTCACCGGCGGGACGTCCGTGCTGTACCCGGCGGAGTTCGTCCGCCTGTCCCGCCTGCACGACGTCATCCGCGGCGGGGGCGTCAACATCCTGCTCCTCACCACGGCGCTGTTCAACTCGGTCGTCGACGAGGCGCCGGAGGCGCTGGAGACGGTCGCGACCATCACCAGCGGCGGCGAGGCGCATTCACTCCGGCACATGGCCAAGGCGGTGCGGACGTACGGTCCGGGGCGGGTGGTCAACCTGTACGGGCCGACCGAGTGCACCTGCATAGCGACGTTCCACCGGGTGGACGAGATGCCGCCCGAAGGCAGGCCGCTGCCGATCGGCCGGCCCATCCAGAACACTCGGGTCTACATCGCCGCCGACGAAGCCCAGCGGCTGTGCGAGCCGGGTGAGGGCGGCGAGATCTGCCTGGCCGGAGACGGCCTGGCGGCCGGCTACCTGGGCCTACCCGAGTTGACCGAGAGGCATTTCGTCCAGCGCGAGATCGCAGGGCTGCCGGAGCGGCTCTACCGGACCGGTGACCGGGGCCGCCTGCTGCCCACCGGGGACATCGTCTTCGACGGCCGGTGGGACGACCAGGTCAAGGTCAACAGCTTCCGGATCGAGCTCGGGGAGATCACCCACCACCTCAACCATCACCCCACCGTGAAGCAGAGCTATGTGACCGTGCGCGATGACCGTGCCGGCAGGTCCCTGGTGGCTTTCGTCGTGCCGACCGGGCCCGGTGCGACGCCGGAAAGCCTGTGCGACCACCTGGCGACGAAGCTGCCCCGCTACATGATCCCCGCGCGGATCCATCTCTGTGACGCCTTTCCGCTGACCCCGAACGGCAAGATCGACCGTCGTGCCCTGCTCACCACCAAAGATCCGTCAGCGACCCCGGGAGAGTGCAGGTAATGAGCAACATGACCGACCAGACCGCTCTGGACGCGCCCTCGATGACCGCCACCGAGGCAACTCTCGCCGAGATGTGGCGTGACCTGCTCGGGCTTTCCACGGTGGATCCGGGAGACGACTTCTTCAAGGCCGGGGGCACTTCGCTCGCCGCCATCAAGCTGCTGCAGCGGGTGGAGAAGGCGTTCGGTCCGGATGTCCTGTCGCCCGACACGCTCTACGGCGATCCCCAGCTGCGCAGCGTGGCCATGGCCATCGACGAGGCGACCGGGAGCAGGTGACCGGCCCTGACCGGGGGCCGGCCCGACCACCGGCTCCCGCCACCGGCCGCGGTGGCCCCGCCCGCTCGACCCGACGACCTGGTCTGCACGTCTCGAATCTCGACCAGCAAGGACTCGACCAGTAAGGAGCTGACGATGAATGCCATGGAGCAACTCGTCGCCGACATCCGGCAGCACCGCTGCTACACCCATCCGGTCTTCGCGAACTGGGCGGCCAACCGGCCGGAGCCGGACGTGATCGCCGCGCTGTTCCACCAGATCCAGAAGTTCTGCGCCTCCACCCGGCCCGGCTGGGACTTCCCCGGCGCGCTCGCCGAGCACGGTCTGCTGGGGGAGAGCGAGCTCCTCCAGGAGATCGTCGAGAGCGAGGCCGACCACGGGCCCGAGCTGGCCCGGATGGCGGGCTTCATCGTCAACCGGGCGGCCGGGGAGCCGGTGTGCCCGGACGTGTACGACCAGGCGGACGTCGAGGCGCGGCTGAAGGCCCAGTCCGATCGCCTGCTCGGGGACCTGCCCGGCTACACCCCGGACGACGGGCTGACCATCCAGGCCCGCCGCGCCATCGCGGTGTTCGACCGCCGCAAGCTCACCGACCTTGACGCGACCTACCGCAACCTGGGGACCGCGCTGGCCCTGGAGATGATCTCCAACAACCACCTCATCCCCGGCGAGAAGAGCTGCCTGGTCGACTCCGGTGCCTACGGTGCGTCGATCGACCAGCCCGAGATGCACTACCTCCTCGAGCACTGGGGCGAGGTCGGGGCCGAGCAGCAGCACGAGAAGAACGCGGTCGCCGCGGTCGGAGCGGTGCTCGACGACGAGACCGAGCCGCTGATCCGGCAGGGCGCGACGGAGTTCCTCGACGCTCTCGCCAACTTCTGGGACCTGCTCGACTCGGCCCTGCTCCAGTCGGGCCACAGCCGAGAACTGGCCGGAGTGGGCTGACCACGGACCCACTCCGCCGGGTCCGCGACCCGGACCCGGGCAGCTGCGCAGCCGGCGGCGGCTGCGCAGTTTG
>JBJMII010000076.1:0-5544 GCA_045806925.1 Mycobacteriales bacterium | reverse complement strand
TACGGCGCAGACTGGACGCTCAGCCAGTACTTCGTCTTCTACTACCTCCAGCACGGCAGCATCTTCCGCCCCCAGGACATCCACGCTGGCAACCTGCTCTCGGCCCTGGAGTCGCTGGACGCGGGAGTGACCACCACCGTCGACTGGTCACACGGCCTGCAGACGCCGCAGCACGCCGACGCGGCGGTCGACGCGCTGCAGGCGGTGCCGGGCCGGTTCGTCCTCGGGTACGGCAACATCCAGGCCGGACCGTGGGAGTGGTCCACCCGGCCGGAGTTCCGCGACTTCGTGTCGAGGCGGATCACCCCGGGCGACGACATGCTCGGCTTCGCCATGGCCTTCGACGTCACCGGCGACCCGGCCTTCCCGGAGCGGGCCGCCTTCGAGGTGGCCCGCGAGCTCGGCGCGCCGGTCAGCACGCACGCCGGCGTCTGGGGTGCCACCAACGACGACGGCATCCGGCTCATCCACGAGAACGGCTTCGCCACCCCGCGGAACGTCTACGTCCACGCCGCAACGCTCAGCGAGGACTCGTACCAGCGGATCGCCGCCACCGGCGGCACCGTGTCGGTCTCCACCGAGAGCGAGCAGAGCTGCGGTCAGGGCTACCCGCCGACCTGGACGCTGCGCTCGCACGACATCCCGGTCGCGCTGTCCATGGACACCAGCGTGTGGTGGAGCGCCGACCTCTTCTCCGCGATGCGCAGCACGCTGGGCGCGGACCGGTCACGCGAGCACCTGGAGGCGCACGGCAAGGGCGAGACGGTCACCAACTGCCACCTGCGCGCCGACCAGGTCGTCGAGTGGGCCACCCGCGGCGGCGCCCGGGCGCTCGGCCTGGACTCGGCGGTCGGCCGGCTGGAGCCCGGCTACCGGGCCGACCTGGTGCTGATCAGGAACGACTCGTCGCCGATCATGTTCCCGCTGCTCAACCCGTACGGGCACGTGGCCTTCCAGGCGCAGCGCGGGGACGTGCACACCGTGCTGGTGAACGGTCGGGTGGTCAAGCACGAGCACCGGCTCGTCGGCATCGACCTCGGTGCCGCCCGCCGCGCGATCGGGTCCACTGTGGAGCACCTGCGGTCGACGCTCGGGCCGGAGGCCTGGGTGCAGGGGATGAACCCGGATATCCCGACGACCGAGATCCTGGACAACCCGTACACGTACACGGACTACCGCACCGGCTCGACGCACGGCCAGGCCGCCGGGGCGCCGCCGCCGGCCTGAGCGCCGGTTACCGCTTTGCGGTTGTCGACGAGGAGGAGGCCGCCGGGGCGGGTTGGTCAGGGCGAGGTCGCCGACTCCGAGCTGGGAGGGTTCACCGTGGCCGACATCGACCGGCTGAAGCGGGCGGTCAAGGCGATCGCGGCCGCGTCCGGCGCGGCGCTGCCGCCGCAGTGACCGCGCGGCCGGGGCCGTCCGTCCCGCCGCACCTGGCCGGAGCGCTGGTGCCGGGGGTCGACCCGGCGGACCCGGTCGGATCGGTGGCGGCGGGGGTGTCGGCGCGCCAGCCGTACGCCGATCCGGCGCCGGCGGTGCTCGACGACGCCGTCGCCGGGCTGGCCCGGCTGGTCGACGGCGACCTCGCCGGCGCCGCCGGCCTGCTCGGCGGGCTCGGCTTCACGGTCACCGCCGACTTCGACCCGGTGACCTGGCGGCCGTACGCGCTGGCGGTCTCGGAGACCCGGACCGAGCGGGCCTGGGGCGTCTACCTGGTCGACCTGTCCGAGCCGCGCGGGCTGTGCGTCGCGGTGCCGCACCCGAAGTTCGACGCCGTCTGCGAGCGGCTCGCGGTCCGGCTCTGGCGGGCGGTGCCCGGCACCGTGCTCGCGCTGGCCGCGGTGCACCGCAACGCCCTGGTCGGCACCGGACCTCGCATCGCCGACCAGGCCCGGGACACCGGCTCGGTCTTCCACCGGCTCTGGACCAGCCTGCTCGGGCCGCGAGGTCTGCCGCAGGTGCAGATCCACGGCTTCGCCGACACGACCGCGCGCGAGCAGGTCGTGGTGTCCACCGGCGTGGGGCCGCCGACCGCGACGGCGGAGCGGATCGCCGACCGGATCGCCGCCACCGGGCGGGCCACGACCCGCAGCTGGGACGGCACCGCGGACCCCGACCTGCGCGCGACCACGAACGAGCAGGGCATCGCGGCCGCCGCGGCCGGCTGGGTGTGGGCACACATCGAGTTCGACCGGACCGTACGGACCGACCCCGAGCTCTGGGAGCCCGCGATCGACGCGGTCGCCGCGGCGGACCCGGCACTGTCCTTCTGCGACAGACCGCGGTGACGCTCTCAGATGTCCAGCCGGCGGGCGGCCGGCACGCCGCCCGGCGGGTCCTCGGGCAGCAGCCACACCGGGTTGCCGATGCCGACGACCCGGCCGGCGGCGTCGCGCACCACGGCCCGGACGTAGCTGCCGGCCGGCACGTCGAGGGAGCGCCGCCCGACCGTGCTCTCGACCGCCGGCGCCGGTGCCGCCCGGTCGGCGCGGCCGGTGACGACCTCGACCGTGCCGTCCCTCGGCAGCTCCGTGGCCGTGACGGTGACCGGCACCGTGCGCCGGCCGGTCACCGCGACCCCGCCCATCGCGTCGACGCCGCCCGCGGCCAGCTGCAGCGTGCCGGTCCAGGCGTCCGGCCGGTAGCACCAGGCACGGCCGGCGCGCAGCGCGTCCTGCAGGTCGAGGATGTCCACTGAGGACGCCCACACCCCGGTGACCCAGTTGGACCTCGCGTCGTCGTACCAGTCGGTCCCGCTGTGGTCATCGGTCACCCCGTTGCCGGTGACGAAGACGAGGTTGCGGGCGCAGGCGTCCAGCACGTGCAGCATCGAGTCGACTGTGGACGGTCCGGCGTACGCGATCTCCACGATGTCGGCGCCCAGTGCCCGGGTGGCGACCATGTGCTCGGCGGTGGCCGCCCGGGAAGCGCCGAGCGGGTGGTTGTACGAGGCGAGCCCGCCGTGCCGGTGGATGAGGTCCACCATGGCCACCGCCGCCGGGATCGAGTCGTCCTTGACCGGCGCCCGGTCGCCGTAGTCCGGCATCAGCAGCTCCCCGCCGAACCAGTTGAGGTGCCGGACCAGCGACACCTCCAGCGCGGCATACTGCCGGCGGTCCGGGTAGCGCTCCGCGTACCGGCCCATCACCTCCCGCATCAGCGCGAGCGAGTCGGCCCGCCGGGACCGGACGAACGTCACGTGCCGGACGGCGGCCCGCCCCACCGCGCCCCGGCGGGTGGTGAGGCCGACCCGGAGCCGGTGGATCGCGTTGTCCGCGGCCACCAGATCCGGCCAGAGCGCCGCGACGTCGTCGACCGGGCGCAGCGAGATGGTGGACCAGCCGCCGGCCGGGACCGGGACCGCCACCTCGCCCTGGTGACCGGTAGCGTGCCGGACCCGCCGGTCGGCGGCGCCGATCCGGTACGTCAGCCGGTGCTGCCCGGCGAGCCGGCCACCGCCGGCCGGGTGGTAGGAGAGGTCCAGCTGGAGGGCCAGGTGCGCGTCCGGCCCGAGCGCCATCGCGGCCAGCTCCAGCTGCAGTGTGGTGTCGGCGAGCGAGCCGCTGTAGGTGGAGTTCCACGCCTCGGCGTCCAGCCAGAGCTCGCCGTCGCCGCGGGCCGCCAGCACCGCCGCCCCGGCCGCGAAGCTGACCTCCGCCTCGGCGAGCGTGCCCTCGGTCCGCCGGTGCCAGCTCGACCCGACGCCGTGCTCGGTGTCGGCCCAGCCGCCCAGCCCGAGCCGCCGCCGGTAGCCCTGCGCCGAGACCCGGAAGTCGTGGTCGGTCCAGAAGAGCACGTCCACCCCGAGCCGGCGCGCCTGGTCCAGGTGGGTGGCCATGCTCGCGGTGCCCTCGCTGAACGAGCTGTGCAGGTGCATGGCCATCGACACCGGGTCGGTCCGAGCCGGGCGCCCTGGCGGCGGCCCGCAGCCGGCGAGCAGCGGCACGCCGAGGCCGGCCACCGCGCCGGCGCGCAGCACCGACCGCCGGCTGACCACCCCGCCCGGATCCACCGCAACACGGTCCCAGACCCGGGCCGGGTCAGCGGCCCGATCCGCCGAGGACGTTGACGGCACGGGCGACCACCAGCAGCACGACGACCAGGGCGATGACGGCCTGCACCATCATGATCACCTTGGCCCAGCGGCTCAGCGGCAGCACGTCCGTCGGGCTGAACGCGGTGCAGTTGGTGAAGGACAGGTAGAGGTAGTCGGCGAACTGCGGCTCCCAGTCGTCGCCGGCCAGCTCCCGGCTCTGCAGCTGCGGGAAGAGGAAGTCCGGGTTCGCGTGCGTACCCGCCGCCCGCGCTGCCGGGCCGCCACGGTCCAGCTCCCAGTACGCCAGGGCGAAGGCGAGCACGTTGGTCACCCAGATCGTCCCGCCCGCGAACAGCAGCTCGCCCGGGGAGCTCGGCCGGTTCTCGACCAGGAAGGTCACCAGCAGCACCGCGGACCAGCCGTTGGACAGCCCGACCAGCCCGGTGACGCCCAGCCCGGCGCCGCGGAGCAGGACGGACTCCCGGTCCATCCGGAACGGGTTCGCCAGCAGCATGCCGCCCAGCAGCAGGATCTCCAGCGCGACCAGCAGGTAGCGGGCCTGCGGCACCGTCGGCTCCGGCGCGACCAGCTGCAGCACGATGGCGGCCACGACGCCCAGCGCGGACGGCCAACGGCGCTCGCCCCGGGTCCGCCGCCGCCACGCCGGCCGTCGCTGCCGGTCCTCCGTCACCGCCGCATGATGGCGGACCGGAACGGCAGAATGCGGCCGTGACGCGCGCGTTGGTGCTGGGCAGTGGCGGGGTGACCGGCGTCGCCTGGGAGATCGGCGTGCTGGCGGGGCTGGCCGAGGCGGGTGTCGACCTGTCCGGTGCCGACCTCCTCGTCGGCACCTCGGCCGGGTCGGTGGTGGCCGCGCAGGTGGCGGGCGACATCCCGATCGAGGAGATGTACGGCCGCCAGCTGACCGGCGCCGGCGCCGAGGTCGCGGCGAAGATGGGCGCCGGCCCGCTGCTGCGGTGGCTGGTCGTGATACTGACCAGCCGGGACCCGCAGCGGGCCCGGGCCCGGATCGGCCGGATGGCGCTGGCCGCGAGGACGGTGCCGGAGGCCGAGCGGCGGGCCTTCCTCGAGGCCCGGCTGCCGGTGCGCGAGTGGCCGTCGCGGCGGCTGCTCGTCACCGCCGTCGACGCGGCGACCGGCGATTTCCGCGCCTTCGACCGGGACAGCGGCGTCCCGCTGGTCGACGCGGTCGGGGCCAGCTGCGCGGTGCCGGGCGTGTGGCCGCCGGTCACCATCGGCGGCCGGCGGTGGATCGACGGCGGGGCCCGGTCGCCGGCCAACGTCGACCTCGCCGCGGGATGCGAGCGGGTCGTGGTGCTGGCCCCGCTGACAGCCGGCTTCGGTCCGCTGCCCAGCGTCGCCACCCAGGTGAGGGCGCTGCGCGGTGCGGCGGTCGTGGTGGTCAGCCCGGACGTGGCGGCGAGGAAGGCGATCGGGCGCAACGCGCTCGAGCCGGCCCGGCGCGCGCCGTCCGCCCGCGCCGGCCG
>JBJMII010000075.1:0-9607 GCA_045806925.1 Mycobacteriales bacterium | reverse complement strand
TCGACGAGCACGTCCAGCCAGCCGTCCACGCACAGCGGCTCGTCGTACTGGCTGATCTGGAAGTTCTTCGGCATGTCCGGGTAGAAGTAGTTCTTCCGGGCGAAGCGGCACCACGCCGCGATATCGCAGTGCAGGGCCAGCCCGATGCGGACGGTCGACTCGATGGCCACCGCGTTCGGCACCGGCAGCGAGCCCGGCAGCCCGAGGCAGACCGGGCAGACCTGGGTGTTGGGCTCGGCGCCGAAGGTCGCCGGGCAGCCGCAGAACATCTTCGACGCGGTGCCGAGCTCGACGTGTGTCTCCAGCCCGATCACCGGGTCGTACCGCCCGGCGATCTCCTCGACTGCGGTCACAGCGCCGGGGCCTCCTCGGTCAGCGGGCCGCCCCGGTCGGCCTCCAGCGCGGCGGCCACCCGGTAGCAGCGGTCGTCGGCCAGCGCCGGCGCCATCACCTGCAGGCCGACCGGCAACCCCGCCGAGCCACCGGGAGCCAGTCCACTCGGGACGGAGATGGCGGGCACGCCGGCCAGCGAGGCGGGCAGCGTGCAGAGGTCCGCCGCGTACATCGCCATCGGGTCGTCCACCCGCGCCCCGATCGGGAACGCGACCGTCGGCGTGGCCGGCGACACCAGCACGTCCGCGGTCTCGAACGCGGCGGCGAAGTCGCGGCCGATCAGCGTGCGCACCTTCTGCGCCGAGCCGTAGTAGGCCTCGTAGTAGCCGGAGGACAGCGCGTACGTCCCGAGGATGACCCGGCGCTTGACCTCCGGGCCGAAGCCGGCCTCCCGGGTCAGCGACATCACCTCCTCCAGCGACCGGACGCCGTCGTCGCCGACCCGCAGCCCGTACCGCACCCCGTCGAAACGGGCCAGGTTGGAAGAGCACTCGCTCGGCGCGATCAGGTAGTACGCCGGCAGCGCGTAGCCGAACGACGGGCAGGACACCTCGTGCACGGCGGCGCCGAGCTTCTCCAGCCGGGCCAGCGCGTCCCGGGTCGCGGCCTCCACACCGGGCTCGTAGCCGTCCCCGGACAGCTCGCGCACCACACCGACCCGCAGGCCGGACAGGTCGCCGGTCGCGCCCTGCCGGGCGGCGGCGACCACCGGCGGCACCGGCGCGGCGATGGACGTCGAGTCGCGCGGGTCGTGCCCGGCGATCGCCTCGTGCAGCAGCGCAGCGTCCAGCACCGTGCGGGCGAGCGGGCCGGCCTGGTCGAGGGAGGAGGAGAAGGCGACCAGGCCGTAGCGGGAGACCCCGCCGTACGTCGGCTTGTGCCCGACCAGCCCGGTGACCGCGGCCGGCTGCCGGATCGAGCCGCCGGTGTCGGTGCCGATCCCGAGCGGCGCGGCGTACGCGGCGACCGCCGCGGACGAGCCACCGGACGAGCCGCCGGGAACCCGGTCCAGGTCCCAGGGGTTGCGGGTCGGCCCGTACGCGCTGTTCTCGGTGGACGAGCCCATCGCGAACTCGTCCATGTTGGTCTTGCCGAGCACCACGATCCCGGCGGCCTTGAGCCTGCCGGTGACGGTCGCGTCGTACGGCGGGACCCAGCCCTCGAGGATCCGCGAGCCGCAGGTGGTCGGCACGCCCCGGGTGACGATGACGTCCTTGAGCGCCAGCGGGACGCCGGCCAGCGGACCTCTCGGAGTGTCCCGGTCGGCGTCGACCGCGCGGGCCGCGGCGAGCGCGCCGGCCGCGTCGACGTGCAGGAAGGCGTGCAGCCGGTCGTCCACTGCCGCGATCCGGTCCAGGTGTGCCCTGGTCACCTCGACCGCGCTGGTCGCACCGGACGCGACGGCGGCGCCGAGCTCGGCCGCCGTCATCCTGGTCAGCTCCACCGTGCCCGCTCCCCGGACCCGCTCATGACTCCTCGTCCAGGATGCGCGGGACCCGGAACCGGCCGTCCTCGGCGGCGGGCGCCGCGGCGAGCACCTCGTCCCGGTCCAGGCAGGGGGTGACCACGTCGGGGCGGAGCACGTTGGTCAGCGGAACCGCGTGCGAGGTCGGCGGGACGTCCGCGGTGGCGACCTCCTGGACCCGCGCCACCGAGGCCAGGATCACGTCGAGCTGGCCGGCGAAGACGTCCAGCTCCTCGTCGGTGACGGCGAGGCGCGCCAGCCGGGCGAGGTGCGCGACCTCGTCCCGGGTGATGCCGGCTCCTGACTCGGGCATGCCGGCGAGTGTACGGCGGGTGCCTCCGCTCCCCCGACCCGGTTTCCCACCCTCCGGGGCGCCGGGTGGATCACCTTCACCATGCTGGCGACCACAACCCGCCCGACGCCGGCCGCCCGAGGTGGTCGCCCGCTTGGTCAACCTGGTCATCCGCGTCCGGCGGGCCGAGCATCGCACCGGCCCGGCCGCCGGTACTCAGATGGCTGCGTCGACGACCGCCCCGGCGCGCGGGAGCAGCTCGCCGGCGTCGATCTGCTCGGCCCAGTGGCAGGCGACGACATGGCCGGGGCGGACCTCGCGCAGCGGCGGCACCTCGTCCGCGCAGCGCGACTCCTGCACCCACGGGCAGCGGGTGCGGAAGCGGCAGCCGGACGGCGGGTTCGCCGGCGACGGCAGGTCGCCGTAGAGCAGGATCCGCTGCCGGGAGTCCTCCACCTCCGGGTCCGGGATCGGCACCGCGGACATCAGCGCCCGGGTGTACGGGTGCAGCGGCTCCGCGTACAGCCGGCGGGACTCGGTCTGCTCGACCACGACCCCGAGGTACATCACGCCGACCACGTCGCTGATGTGCCGGACCACGGCCAGGTCGTGCGCGATCACCAGGTACGTCAGGCCGAGCCGCTCCTGCAACTCCTCCAGCAGGTTGACGATCTGGGCCTGGATGGAGACGTCCAGCGCGGACACCGGCTCGTCCGCGACGATCAGGTCCGGCTCCAGCGCGATCGCCCGGGCGATGCCGATCCGCTGCCGCTGCCCGCCGGAGAACTCGTGCGGGTAGCGGGCGCCGGCGCTGGCCGGCAGCCCGACGATGTCGAGCAGCTCGCGGACCCGGGCGGCGCGGGCGGCGGTGCCGGAGACGACGCGGTGCGTCTGCAGCGGCTCGCTGAGGATCGACTCGATGCTCTGCCGCGGGTCGAGCGAGGACAGCGGGTCCTGGAAGACCATCTGCATCCGGCGGCGCTGCCGGCGCAGCGCCTCGCCCTGCAGGCTCAGCATCTCCACCCCGTCGAAGCTGACCGAGCCCGCGGTCGGCTCGACCAGCCTCAGCAGCGCCCGGCCGAGCGTGGTCTTGCCGCAGCCGGACTCGCCGACCAGGCCGAAGGTGCCGCCACTGGGCAGGTCGAGGTCGACGCCGTCGACGGCGCGGACGTACCCGACGATGCGGTCGAAGACCAGGCCGCGCCGGATCGGGAAGTGCACCTCGACGCCGCGGGCGGACAGCAGCGGCGGCGCCGGCTCCCCCGCCTCGGCCGCCCCGCGCGCGGCCGTGCTCCCGACCGGGCCCGGCGTGCCCGGGTCCGCCCCCCGGCGCCGGCCGCCGGCGTGCACGCCTCCCACGGCGTCGCCTCCCACAGCGTCGCCGGCCACAGCGTCGCCGGCCACAGCGTCGCCCACGGGGGCGCCGCTCGGACCGTCGCCGTCCAGGGTGGGCCCGATCCGCTCGCCGGGGTAGGCACCGCTGGTCGCACGGACCGGCGGCGGTCCCTCCGGCGTGTCACTCACTCCGCCCACGGGTCACCTCCGGGCTCGCCCCGCTCCTCGGGCACCCGGAGGGCCCTGCGATCGTCACTCACCCGTGGCCTCCCGGCGGCCCGCCGCACCGACCGCCGCGGCCTCCGCCGCCGGCACCGGGTTGTGGCAGCGCAACCGGCGCGGTCCGTCCGGCTCCAGCTCCGGCCTCACCGTGGTGCACACCTCCAGCCGCCGCGTGCACCGCGGCGCGAACGCGCAAGCCGACGCCCACGGCAGGGTGTCGGTCGGGGATCCCGGGATGGGCAGCAGCGGTGCGCCCTCCACCGAGTCCAGCCGGGGGATGGAGGCGAGCAGGCCGGTCGTGTACGGGTGCCGCGGTTCGACGAAGAGCGTGTGCCGGTCGGCCTGCTCGACGATCCGCCCCGAGTACATGACGTTCACCCGGTCGCACAGCCCGGCCACCACGCCGAGGTCGTGGGTGATCAGCACCAGCGCGGTGCCCTGCCCGCGGACCAGCTCCTTGAGCAGCTCGAGGATCTGCGCCTGGATCGTCACGTCCAGCGCGGTGGTCGGCTCGTCCGCGATCAGCAGCCGCGGTTCGCAGGCCACCGCCATCGCCACCAGCGCGCGCTGGCGCATCCCGCCGGACAGCTGGTGCGGGTACTCCTTCAGCCGCCGCTCCGGGTCCGGAATGCCGACCAGGTCGAGCAGCCGGGTGGCCTCCTTGCGGGCCGCGCCGCCGGACAGGTCCCGGTGCCGGACCAGCACCTCGGTGACCTGGGTGCCGATCGGCACCACCGGGTTGAGCGAGGACAGCGGGTCCTGGAAGACCATCGCCATGTCCCGGCCGCGCAGGTCACGCAGCGTGTCCTGCTTCAGGTCGAGCAGCGACCGGCCGTCGAAGGTGACGGAGCCGCCGACCCGGACGCCGCGCTTCGGCAGCAGCCCCATGATCGCCAGCGAGGTCACCGACTTGCCCGAGCCGGACTCGCCGACCAGGCCGAGCGTCTCGCCGGCCGCGATCGAGAAGGACACCCCGTCGACGGCGTGCACGTCCCGCCGGCCGCGCCGGGTGAAGGTGACGGACAGGTCCTCGACCTGCAGCAGCTCCACGGGCTACCGCCGGAACTTCGGGTCGAGAGCCTCACGCAGCGCCTCGCCGAGCAGCGTGAAGCCGAGCGCGGCGAGCACGATCGCGATGCACGGGTAGAAGGCCAGCGCCGGCCGGATCTCCAGGTAGCCCTGCGCGTCGGAGAGCATCGCGCCCCACTCGGGCCGGCTGTCGTCCTGGTTGCCGAGGCCGAGGAAGGACAGCGCCGCCGCGTCGATGATCGCGGTGGCGAGCGTCAGCGTGGCCTGCACGATCACCGGTCCGACCGAGTTGGGCAGCACGTGCGAGAGCACGACCTTCCGCCGCGGCAGGCCGATGCTGCGCGCGGCGAGCACGTAGTCGCTCTCCCGCTGGGAGAGCATCGACCCGCGCAGCAGGCGGGCGAAGATCGGCACGTTGACGATCGCGATGGCGATCATCACCGAGGTGAGCGACTGGCCGAGGATCACCGAGATCGTGATTGCTGTGAGCAGCCCGGGGATGGACAGCATCAGGTCCGTGATCCGCATGATGACGTTGTCCACCCGGCCGCCGAACGCGCCCGCCAGGCAGCCGAGCGTCATCCCGATCGCCAGCCCGAGGATCGTCGACACCACACCGACCAGGAGCGACTGGCGGGAGCCGTACAGCAGCCGGGACAGCTCGTCCCGGCCGAGCGCGTCGGCACCGAGCGGGAAGCCCGGGCGGCTGCCGGGGATGTAGTCCGGCCGAACCTCCCCGATCAGCAGCTGCGCGTTGGGGTCGTGCGGTGCCAGCAGCGGCGCGAAGGCCGCCACCAGCAGGAAGGCGAGCACCAGCAGTGCGCCGAGGATCGCCAACGGGTTGCGGCGCAGCCTGCGGAAGGCCTCCGTCCACCGCCCCCCGATCGTCTCCTCCGGGGCAAAGACACCAGCCGTGTCGACCTGGGTCGCCGTCGTCACCGCACCCTCACCCTCGGGTCGAGCACCCCGTAGAGCAGGTCCACGACCAGGTTGATCAGCACGTACAGCACCGCGATGAACAGGATCGCGCCCTGCAGCACGGGATAGTTCTTGTTGAAGATCGAGTCGGCGATCTCCTGCCCGATGCCGGGGAACGCGAAGACCCGCTCGGTCAGGATCGCACCGGACAGCAGCAGGCCGAGCTGCAGGCCGATGATGGTGACCACCGGCAGCATCGCGTTGCGCAGCACGTGCCGGCGGCGGATCACCGCGGTGGTCAGGCCCTTGGCCTCGGCCGTACGGACGTAGTCCTCGTTCACCACGTCCAGCACGGCCGCCCGGGTGATCCGCACGATGATCGCGAGCGGGATCGTGCCGAGCGCGATGGCCGGCAGGATCAGGTGCTTGACGGCGTCCCAGGACGCGTCGAACTCCCGGGTCAGGATGCCGTCCAGCACGAAGAAGTTGGTGATGTGGGTGGCGTCGATCCGGACGTCCTGCCGGCCGGAGGGCGGCAGCCAGCCGAGCCGCACCGCGAAGACGTACTTCAGCAGGAACGCGAGGAAGAAGACCGGGATGGTGATGCCGATCAGCGACCCGATCACGGACATGCCGTCCAGCGCGCCGCCCTGCCGCCGGGCCGCGAAGTAGCCGAGCGGGATGCCTACCACGGTGGCGAACGCCAGCGCGGCGATGGTCAGCTCGACCGTCCCGGGGAACTGGTCCAGCAGGACCTGGGTGACCGGCCGGCCGTCGGTGATGGAGTCACCGAAGTCGAACCGGATCACCCGCTGCAGGTACCGCCAGTACTGCACCCAGATCGGCTGGTCCAGCCCGTACGCCCGGTTGATCGCGGCCACCCGTTCGGGGGTGGCGCGCTCCCCCAGGAGGGCCGAAGCCGGCCCTCCCGGGAGGAGGCGCAACCACGCGAACAGCAGGATGGACAGCCCGAACAGGATCGGGATGAGCTGCAGCAGCCGCCGTACGACGAAGCGCAGCATCCTGCGGTCTTACTGGCCGGTGGTGTAGACGAGCGCGAACTCGTCGTTCAGCACCGGGCTGGGCACGAAGTCCCGCACATTGGCCTGCAGGGCCACCGACGGCGGCGAGTGCGAGATCGGGACCGCCGGCAGGAAGTCCATGATCTGCCGGTTGACCGCCTTGTAGGCCTCCGCGCGGGCGGCCGCGTCCGGGGTCGCGTCCGCCTTGCTGATGGCGTCGAAGAGCGCCTTGTTGGTGAACCCGAACTCCGGCTTGTTGCGGCCGAAGAAGGTGCCGTCGAAGTTGTAGGCGTCGTTGTAGTCGCCGGTCCAGCCGAGCAGGTGGATGTCCGCCTTGCCGGTCTGCACGTCGGTCAGGTACCCCGAGTTCCACACCTTGGACACCGGCGTGATCTTGATGCCGGCCTTCTCCAGATCCGCCTTGATGACCTCGAAGATCTCCTTCGGGTTCGGCATGTAGGGCCGGCTGACCTCGGTCGGCCAGTAGAACTTCAGGTTGAGGTTCGACGCGCCGGCCTGGGCGAGCAGCTGCTTGGCCTTGTTGAGGTCGTACGGGTACGTGGTCACGTCGTCCGCGTAGCCGGACACCTCCGGTGGCATGAACTCCTTGGCCACCTGCGCGGCCGGCGGGAACTTCGCCTTGACCAGGGCCTCGCGGTTGATCGCGTACGCCAGGGCCTGCCGGACCTGCGGCTTCGCCAGCTGCGGGTTCTTCTGGTTGATGCCGAGGTAGAGGATGTTGAACGGCGGCCGGTCGAGGATCTGCTCGCCCGCGCCCTTGAGGCTGCCGATGTCGCCCGGCGCGACCAGGTCGTACCCGTCGATGGTGCCGGACTGCAGCTCCTGCTTGCGGGCGTTGTTGTCCGACACGACCTTGAAGACGATCTTGTTGATCTTGGCCTTGTCGCCCCAGTAGTCCGGGTTGCGGACCAGGTTGACCGTCTTGTTGGCCCGGTCCCGGCTCTCCAGCTTGTACGGCCCGGTGCCGGTCGGGTGCTCGGTCGCGTAGGCCGGGTACTCGAAGGTGTCACCGGACTGCTTGACATTGTCCGCGTCGTACTTCTTCAGCGCCTCCGGGCTCTGGATCGCGAACGACGGCAGCGCCAGGGCCGCCGGGATGCGGCCGGTCGCACTGGCGATCGTCAGCACCGCGGTGGTCGGGTTGGTCGCCTGGCAGGACTTGAAGAGGCTCGGCGGCTGGTCTGCGGTCTCGTTCTTGGCGAAGCCGCCGAAGGTGTCCTGCCAGTACGCCGAGACGTCCGGGTTCTGCAGGACGCCCTTGAAGTTGTACCACCGGTTGAAGTTGAAGCAGACGGCGTCGGCGTTGAAGTCGGTGCCGTCGTGGAACTTGACGCCCTCCCGGAGGGTGAAGGTCCACTTGGTGCCAGTTTTGTCGCCCTCCCACTTGCTGGCCAGCGCCGGCTCGATCTCGGCACTGCCCTGCTTGGTCCTGACCAGGCCCTCGTAGATCTGCTTCAACACCCGGAACGTCTCGCCGTCGCTGGCGAAGGCGGGGTCGAAGAGCTTGGGTTCACCGGCCGCGCCGAACACGAGCGTGTCCTTGCTGCTGGCACCGGTGTTCCCGCCGTTGCCCTCGTCGCGGGTGCTCTTTGCGCAGCCCGCCGCGGCGAGCGCCAGCGCCGCGACCGAGGCGAGGACGATCGTCCTCCGCGCCGTCTTACCTGGCATGCATGGCTCCACTGGTCTCGGGGTCGCCGTTGACCCGGCGATGCCGGGCTGGTGGCGACACACTAGCGCCGGGACCGCACCTCGCCGAAGGGTGCACCGGCCACGGTCTGGTCACGAAGCGGGCCTCTCCGCAGTCGCCGCCGGTCACCGTGCGGCTGACCGGAGGTCGATTTCCGGCCGCTCGGCGCCGTCCGGCGAAACACGGCGTACACATCGGTGCGGCAGTCTAGGCGCCGGAGGTGACGCGGCGTGTCCTATCTGCTGCGGGTTCTGCTGCCCGACCGGCCGGGCATGCTCGGCGCCGTCGCCACGGCGCTCGGCGCCACCGGAGCCGACATCCTCAGCGTGGACGTCGTGGAGCGCGCCGCCGGCGTCGCGGTGGACGACCTGATCGTCGACCTGGCCCCCGGCAGGCTGGCGGACAGCCTGGTCACCGCCGCCGTCTCGGTGCCCGGGGTGAGCGTCGAGTCCATCCAGCGCTACTACGCCGGCGTCGGCGAGGCGCACCGGGAGCTGGAGCTGCTGGAGGCGCTCGCGGGCGCACCGGAGCGGGCCCCGGAGCTGCTCGTCGCCGGCGCGCCGCGGATCTTCCGGGCCGGCTGGGCGGTGGTCGTCCGCTACGACGAGCGGGGACCGCTGGTGGAGGCGGCCAGCCCCGCCGCGCCGGACCTGGGCGACGTGGACCTGCCGTGGCTGCCACTGGCCCGCGCCCAGGTGCTCGACCCGACCGCCCGCTGGGTGCCGGCGGACTGGGGTGCGCTCGGCACCGAGCTGGCCGCCGCGCCGCTCGGCGACCCGGACCGGGCCGTGCTGGTCGGCCGGCCGGGCGGCCCGGCGTGGCGCCCGTCGGAGCTGCTCCGGCTGGCGCACTTGTCCGGCATCGCGGTCACGGTCGCGCAGCAGGTGGGCCAGCCGCCGCAGCCGCACCGCAGCCGCCGCTAGTAGTGCGGGGCACTCGGGCCTCGCGCCCGACCCTCTGGCCGGGCAGGTCGACGGCCGCCGCAGCCAGCGCCGGCCGAGACCCTGGACCTAGGAGACTTCTGCGAAACGGGAACGCGCAGGTAGCGGGCACGTCTTGACCTGCGCGTTCATCGGTCTACCCCGATTCGATCTTGGTTCTATCCCACAGGCGTTGCCAGCGTGACGGCGCCGTGCTTACGGTCGATCCGTCCAAGGCGGGACCGCCCGGTGTGTGACCACCGGACGGCCCCTTGCCGATCACTCCGAGCTAACCGGAGGACC
>JBJMII010000074.1:0-21643 GCA_045806925.1 Mycobacteriales bacterium | reverse complement strand
GGTCACGCTTGCCGCCAACGAGTCCGCGTTCCGCCGCCGGACCCTGATCCCGCGGGTTCTGCGCGGGTGCCCGCCACCCCGGTTGGACGTGACCGTGCTGGGACAGCAGTCCGCCATGCCGGTGCTGATCGCGCCGACGGCCTTCCACCGACTCGCCTGTCCCGACGGCGAGCTGGCGACAGGCCGCGCGGCGGCGGCGGCGGGCGTCACGATGATCGCGGCGATGTTGTCGACCGTCACCATCGAGAAGATCGCCGCGACGGGGGCGAAGCTCTGGTTCCAGCTCTACATCCAGCCAGACCTGGAGTTCACGGAGTCGCTCGTGGGGCGGGCCGAGGCGGTCGGGTGCCAGGCGCTGGTCGTCACCGTGGACTCGCCCGCGCTGGGCCGCAACGAGCGCGGGGACCGCAACAACTTCCACGACCTGCCGCCGGACATCCGCTGTGCGAACATGGGCGGGGCCGGGCAGGTGCGCCAGGTGGTGCTCTCGCCCGAGGTCTCGTGGTGGCACTTGGACTGGCTGCGCGGGACCACGACGCTGCCGATCCTGCTCAAGGGCGTGCTGCACCCTGACGACGCCCGGATCGCGGTCGAGCGGGGCGTGGACGGGCTCATCGTGTCCAACCACGGCGGCCGCCAGCTCGACACCACCCCGGCGACCCTCGACCGGCTCCCGGCGATCGCTGAGGCCGTCGCCGGTCGCGTACCGCTGCTGCTCGACGGCGGCGTGCGGCGCGGCACCGACGTCGCGAAGGCGCTGGCGATGGGCGCCCGGGCGGTCGCCATCGGACGCCCGGTGCTGTGGGGGCTGGCGGTGGCAGGGGAAGCCGGCGTCGCCCGTGTGCTGGAGCTGCTGCGCGCCGAGCTCGTCAACGCCCTGACTGTGCTCGGTGTCGCGGCACCGAACGAGCTGACCCGGGACCAGGTGGAGCCGTGAAGGTCATCGGTGTCGGCGTCGGGCGGACCGGCACGCTCTCGTTGAAGGCGGCACTGGAGCGGCTGGGCTACGGGCCCTGCTTCCACGGCCGGCACGTGCTGGACCACCCGGACCGGCTGCCACTCTGGCAGGCGGCCGCAGCCGGGGAACCGGTTGACTGGACCGCGCTGTTCGACGGCTACGAGTCCAGTGTGGACTGGCCGGGCGCTGCGTTCTGGCGCCCGCTGGTGGAGGCCTTCCCCACGGCGAAGGTGATCCTCACCGTCCGGGACGCGGAGGCCTGGTACGACAGCGTCGGCAACACCATCTACCGGATGTTCGGCGACGGGCCGGCCGACGACCAGGTGGCTGAGGCCCGCCGCACCGTGCCCGGCCTCGACACGTTCACGGCGTTCCACCGGCAGATGATATGGAACGGCATCTTCGCCGGCCGGTTCACCGACCGGACGTACGCGATCCGGGTCTACGAGGAGCACAACGCCGCCGTACGCGACGCGATCCATCCCGACCGGCTGCTGGTCCTCGCCCCGGGTGCCGGCTGGGCGCCGCTGTGCTCGTTCCTCGGCGTTCCGGTGCCGATCGGGCCGTACCCGCACCTGAACGACCCGGAGCAGTTCTGGGCCAGGGTGCACGCCCGGATGAGCGAGTCGCGGCGCTGAGCACTGTCAGTCCATCGTGTCGGTGAGCGCGTGGCGCAGCCGGGACAGCCCACGCCGGATCCGGGTCTTGGCCGTACCCAGCGGGATCCCCTCCTGCTCCGCGATCTCCCGGGCGGTCAACCCGTAGACCACGGCCAGCACGATCAGCCGCGCGTGCCCGGCCGGCAGCGAGCGCAGACCCGCCCGCAGGTGCTCCCCTTGCTCGTACTCGGGCTCAGCGGACCCGCTCAGCTGGACCAGCCTCAGCCGCTCGGGGTCGACCGGGTAGTCGCGGCGAGGCCGGACCGCGTCCCTCGACAGGTTGTGCGCGATGGTCAACAGCCACGCGTCGACGCGCCCTCGTCGTGCGTCGTACGTGGTCGCATACCGCCACGCGCGCATGAAGGCATCCTGCGCCACCTCCTCGGCCAGCCCGGAGTCTGCCGTGACGCGCAGCGCCAACCCGTACACCCTCGCCTGGTACCGGCGCACGAGGGTCGTCACCGCGGTCGCATCACCGGATGCCATGCCCGCGATGAGCGACTCGTCGGAGGGCGCCACACCGGATGTCACGCATTCGGGAGCGTCCCGGTTCGGAGCAGGAGCGCGGGCTTGTCGGGTTTGCCGGCGGCGTTCATCGGCACGTCGCGAATGGCCGTGACGGTCTTGGGCGCGCTGTTCGCGCTCAACCGCGCCCGCACGAGCGCGACGAGCCGGTCGCGGTCGGGTGCCTCGTCGCCAGCCGGCACGACGAAGGCGTGGATGGCTTCGCCGGTCTGCGGGTCCGGGGCACCCACCACGCACGCCTGGGCCACCTCCGGATCGGCCGCGAGCACGCGTTCGATGGCGCCGGCGTAGCAGACCTCGGCGTTGACCAGGATCACGTCGCGCGCCCGCCCGGTCAGGTGGAGCATGCCGTCGGCGTCGAGGTGGCCGAGGTCGCGGGTGCGTACCCAACCGTCGCGTACGACCTCGCCGGTCTGCTCCGGGTCGTCCCAGTAGCCGACCATCAGGTGCGGGCTGCGCACGCGGATCTCCCCGTCCACGATGCCGACCTCGACCCGGGGCAGCGGCCGGCCGACCGACGCGACGTGACCGCCGGCGATGTCCTCCGGCGTGAGGATCGAGATCACCCCGGTCTCGCCCTGCCCGTAGCCCTGCCAGACGATCGGCCCGAGGCGTTCGCTGGCGGCGCGCAACAGCGGTGGGCTGGCGGGGGAGCCGCCGAGCAGCACCGCGCGCAGGCTGCTCAGGTCCGCCGGCGAGCGCAGCACGTCGTGCAGCCGCGCCGGCGGCATCAGCGCCGCGCTTGCTCGGCGCCGCTCGATCGCCTCCGCCATCGCAAGCTCGCCCGGAAGCACGGCCGTCCCACCGACGACCAGGCAGCGACCGAGGTAGGTGAACATGACCGGGCTGGCAAGGTTCTGGCTGATCAGGCACCGCTGGAAGGCGGACAGCAGCCGGGCCAGCGCCGGCGCCCACCGACCGGGCCGGTAGGCCAGGCTGATCGCCCGGTAGGAGTGCGCGCACGCCTTGGGTCGGCCGGTGCTGCCGCTGGTGTACGTCAGCCGGGCGAGGTCGTCGGGCCGCGCGAGCGTCGGGACGGCTCCGCCGGGGTCGGGTCGGGCGAGCAGCTCGGTCAGCAGCAGTGCGGGCCGGTCCACGGGTACGTCGGAGACCACCGCATCGAACCGGCCCCGGTCCAGCGCATGCGCGAGCTGGTCCGGGCTCCAGCCCGGGCGGGCCGCCGCGACCCGGCAACCGAGAGCGTGCGCCGCGAGGTGGGCCGCGTACGCCTCCGGCGACAGCGACAGGACCATTCCCACCCCGCTGCCCGGGCCCAGGCCGGCCTCGCGCAGGCCGGTCACGATCCGGCGCACCATGGCGAGCAGCTCGCCACCAGTGACCGTGCGTGACCCGAGGTCCAGCGCCGGCCGGTCCGGAGCCGCCAGCAGCGACGCGACCACCGGCGCGGGGAACAACCCGTCCATGCTCACCTCCCGCCCGGTGCGGGCCGCCGCGGCCGGCGCAGCAGGAGGACGACGACGGCCAGCGCGGCGATCGCGTCGACCACGAGCAGCCCGGCGCTGACCGGGTCGATGTCGTGCTGGTGCCCGGACGCCGGCGGGGGACGGCCGACCGCGGTTCCGGACGGCGCGGTGAAGCGCAGCGAGCCGGCCAGCTCCGCACCGTCGGTGAAGGTGACGTGGTAGGCGACCGTCACCGCACCGGCGGCCGTCACGGTGATCGGCTGGCTGAGGCGCCCCGGCACGGTCTGGCGCAGTGCGCCGGACGCCGCCCCGAATCCGTCCACGACCAAGATGTGGGACCGGCCCTCGTCGACCGGTCCGGTGAACGAGAGCTCGACCTCGGTGGGCGCCCGCGCGAGCGTCGCCCCGTCGGCCGGGCTGGTGGACGTGACCGCGGCTCGGCCGTGGTCCCGCGGACCGTCCCCGGGCACCACCGCGAACCCGACCGCGAGCGCCGCCGCGGCACCCGCAGCCAGCAGCCGCAGCCACCGCATGGTCAGCCGGCCGCGGCGACCACGCCGTCCCGCACCGGGTCGCGGCGCGCGCAGCTGCACGACGTGCCCGGCAGCTCCCGCTCGCCGGGCCGCAGGTGCAGGTAGACCGCGACGACCATCGGGATGAAGACGATCGAGTTGTAGAACAGGTGCAGCTCCACCCGCGGGACGACCGCCTGGGCCAGGCTGGTCGGGACCGCGCCGCCGAAGAAGAAGGTGTGCGTCTGTGCCTGGATGAGCAGCAGCAGGTGCTCGATGTGGTGCCAGAACTGGATGACCAGCGCGACCGTCCACCAGGTCCGGGCCCGGCCGGCGAAGCCCGGACGCAGCAGGAACAAGCCGACCAGCATCACGATGGCGTACGCGTAGTGCAGCCACTCCGACGTCACCAGCCACGGAAAGACCTGGCCCAGCACCCCCCGCGCCGCCGGCCGGGGACGGTCGAGCACCCAGACCTGGTATGCCTGCACCAGGTGCTCGGCCCAGTGGGCCAGCACGACGACCATGAACCCGTTGAGCGCGGCCCGATGGTGCCGCCCGTTGATCGCCGCGACGGAGAATCCCCGCGACGGCGACATGCGCACTGCCGACATGCTGGCTACCTCCCTGGCCGGTGGCTGGGGGATACCAGGTTGTACCGACGGGATCTCCGGTGCGGATTCACCTGTGCGGGAACGCCGGCCACCGGCCACTGCGGGCGGCGTGGCCGCCGGTAGGTGATCAGCGGCGCCGCTGCCGATGAGTCCGGGCGGCCGGCGTCGTCTGCACTCGCGAACCCGAGGGAAGGGAAGGCAGATGTCCGAGCAGCTGGCCGCGCAGTCGTGGCGGCGCGCCGAGGAGGTCCGGGGACCGTCCGCCCCCGCCGCGGTCGAGGCGCACGGCCTGGTGAAGCAGTACCGCAGCCGGAAGGACAGGGTGGACGCGGTGCGCGGCGTCGACCTCCGGGTCGCCGCGGGGGAGATCTTCGGCTTCCTCGGCCCCAACGGGGCCGGCAAGTCGACCACCGTCCGGATGCTGACGACGCTGCTGTCGATAACGTCCGGCACCGCGCGGGTGGCCGGCGTGGACGTCGCCGCCTACCCGGACGCCGCCCGCCGGCGGATGGGCGTGGCGCTGCAGGAGGCGGGGCTCGACCAGCGGCAGACCGGCCGCGAGCTGCTCGTGCTGCAGGCACGACTGTTCGGCTGCACGGCGCGGGCGGCCGCCGACCGGGCCCGGGAGCTGCTGGACCTGGTCGACCTCGCCGAGGCCGCCGACCGCCGCATCAAGGGCTACTCCGGCGGGATGAGGCGCCGGCTCGACCTCGCCACGGCGCTCGTCCACGAGCCTGATGTGCTCTTCCTCGACGAGCCGACCACCGGGCTCGACCCGGCCAGCCGGCTCACCGTCTGGGACGAGGTCCGCCGGATCAACCGGCGCGGCACGACGGTCTTCCTCACCACCCAGTACCTCGAGGAGGCGGACCAGCTGTGCGACCGGCTGGCGATCATCGACGGCGGCCGGATCATCCGCGAGGGCACGCCGGAGCAGCTCAAGCGCGAGCTGTGGGAGCGGCGCGGCCTGGCGACCGAGCCGACGCTCGACGACGTCTTCCTCGACGCCACCGGCCGGACTCGGGACCGCTCGGCCGGCGAGGTGCAGGAGGTGTCGGCATGAGCCACCCCACGATGTCCCTCGCTGCTGTCACGCCCCGCGGACTCCAGGCGACCGCACTGACCGGGACCGCGGCGTTGACCCGGCGGGCACTGCGGGAGGCGTGGCGGACGCCGGAGGCGCTGCTGCCGACGCTGTTCATCCCGCTGTTCTTCCTCGTCGTCAACGTCGGGCAGGCCGGCAAGATCTTCCCTGGCTCCTCCACCCCCTTCCTCGAGGGCCAGAGCTACGCGGCCTTCCAGCTGCCGGCGTCGTTGCTGCTCGCCGCCTCGTTCGGCAGCGCCGCCCTGTTCCTCGTCGAGGACATCGAGGGCGGCTACTTCGACAAGCTGCGGGCCACCCCGGTCTCGCGCACGTCGATCGTGCTGGGGCGGCTGCTGGCCGAGTTCGTCAAGGGCGCCGGGATCGCGGTCGCCGTGGTGGTGCTGTCGCTGCCGTTCGGCGTGCGGATCGCGACCGGCCCGGGCGGGTTCCTGCTGCTGGTCGCGCTCACCGCGCTGTGGGCGGTGATCTACAGTGCGTTCCTGCAGCTGGTGGCGCTCCGCACCCGCAGCGCGGCGGCGACCCAGTCCGGGGGCCTGGTGTTCTTCCCGCTGCTGTTCCTCACGCCGAACTTCGTGCCGCGGGACATGCTCACCCGGCCCATGGAGATCGCGGCGACGGTCAACCCGGTCACGTACGTGATGGAAGCCATGCGCGCGCTCATCCTCTCCGACGGCGCATGGGGCCGCGTCGGCCTCGGCTTCGTCGTGGTCGGGCTGCTGTGCGCGGCGATGATCGCGCTGAACGTCCGGGTGATCCGCACCTACGACTGACCGCACCGAACCGTGAGCTCGGCAAGCGTTCGCTCGCGGGAACTGTCACCGGCCCCGGCTACGTTGACGGGGCCGGTGACAGACGAAGGAGGGGCCGATGACGGCGGAGCTGCGCGAGCGCGACCCGACGGCGCTGGAGGAGTACCGGTCGGAGCTGACCGGCTACTGCTACCGGATGCTCGGCTCGCCCTTCGACGCGGACGACGCCGTGCAAGAGACGCTCGTGCGGGCCTGGCAGGCGTACGACCGGTTCGAGGGCCGGTCCTCGGTGCGGTCGTGGCTCTACCGCATCGCCACCAACGTGTGTTTCGACAGCCGCCGGGCGGGCGGGCGGCGGGCGCTGCCCATGGACCTGTCTTCGCCGGTCCCGGCCGCTACCGTGCCCGGTGACCCGCTGCCGGAGGCGACCTGGATCGGCCCGGTCACGGACGAGGCGGTGGGGCTGTCCGCCGACCCGGCCGAGCAGGCCGTGCTGCACGACAGCATCCGGCTCGCGTTCGTCGCCGCTCTGCAGCACCTGCCACCCCGGCAGCGCGCCGTCCTGCTGCTGCGGGAGGTCCTCGCCTGGCCCGCCGCCGACGTCGCCGAGCTGCTCGACAGCACGGTCGCATCCGTGAACTCCGCCTTGCAGCGCGCCCGCGCGACCATGGCCGGGCTCGACACCGGAAGCGGGGTGAGCGCGTACGACCTCGGCGACGGCGAGCGTGCGCTGCTGGCCCGCTACGTGCAGGCGTTCGAGGCCTACGACATGGAGACATTCGTCCGGCTGCTGCACGAGGACGCCAGCCTCTCCATGTCACCGCTGTCGCTGTGGCTCCAGGGCGTCGAGGACATCCGCGACTGGCACCTCGGTCACGGCATCGGGTGCAAGGGCTCCAGGCTCGTGCCGCTCACTGTCAACGCGTCGCCCGCCTTCGCCCAGTACCGGCCGGACCCGGACGGCGGCCGCCGGGCGTGGGCAGTGCAGGTCCTCGACATCGAGGACGGGCGGATCCGGCACCTGCGCAGCTTCCTCGAAGAGTTCGGCGGTGAGGTCTTCGAGCGGCTCGGCCTACCGCTGCGCCTGACCTGACCCCGGGTCCGGACCGGACGACCCAGGACCGGACGACCCAGGACCGGACGACCCAGGACCGGGCGGGCCGACGCCGAGCCCGAGGACCTCGGACAGACCCATGAGCTCGGCCAGCTCCACGAGGGCCCGGTCGGACGACCGAACCACCAGCGCGCCACCGCAGCGCCGGGCGGTGAGCACCAACCGGGCCAGAGCGGCGACCGTACCCAGGTCCACCGGCTGCCGCGGCTCCAGCGCGACGACCACGCTGCACCCTCCGACCAGCAGCCGCCCGACGTCGGCCAGGACCTCGGCGGCGCCCTCCGCCGGCACGCACACGAGAACGGCACCCGTCCCGTTGCCGTCTCCCATACCCGGCAGACGTCCGCGGCCGCCGACACTCATCGCCGGCGCGACCGCGACGGCCACCGGGCGCCCGGTCGGGTTCTCGGCAGCTGACCGGCTCGGCGACGACCAGCGGTCGACGACGACGGTGGGATCATCGGCGGGTGGAGGCGCGCCGGTCGAGCCGTACGGCGGTGCTGGTCTGCCAGGGTCGGGCCGCCGCACACGGACGCATCGCTCCGGACCGGTTCGCGGACCCGACGGCCATGACGATGCTGCGCGGGGACGAGCGTGTCCCGGTCGAGCAGGTCCGCGCCGGAACGCCACCGCGAGGCGCCCGGGGGCGCCTGGACTTCGAGACCGTCCGCGCCAGCGCCGAGGTGGTCGTGCCGCGGACCGTCGCCATCGACGAGGCGGTGCGCGCCCGGACTGCTCCGCAGCTGGTGATTCTCGGCGCCGGCCTGGACGGACGCGTCTGGCGGATGGCCGAGCTGGCCGGCGTCGAGGCGTACGAGGTCGATCATCCCGCCTCGCAGCGGGACAAACGCGAGCGGGTCGGCCAGCGGCCGCCGCTGGCCAGCTCGCTGCGGTACGTGCCGGTCGACTTCGAGCGCGACCGACTCGGTGACGCCCTCGCGGCGGCAGGGCATCAGCCGTCCGTCCCGACCACCTGGCTGTGGGAAGGCGTCGTGCCGTACCTCGTGAAGGCCGACGTGACCAGCACCGTCGCAGTTCTCGCCGAACGTTCCGCGCCCGGCAGCTGCCTGATCGTCAACTACCAGACGCCGGCCGCCTCAGCCGTGCTCGGCCGGCTGGCCGCCCGGGCGATGTCCGCGGCGGCCCGCCGACCCAGCCTCTGGCGGGACGAGCCGCGCCGCTCCTCTTGGACTGCGAGCGCCATGCGGGACCTCCTCGCCCGGCACGGCCTCGCCGTCGACCACGACGATGACCTGTTGACGATCGCCCAGCGCCTGCCCATGCCGGTACGGCAGCGGCGCTCGCTGCGCAACGGACGCCTCGCAACCGCCACCTTGCCGCCGCACCCGCCGGCGTAAGGAGGCATGCGAGCGCGCGGCCCGGGCCATCGTCGCGGGCCTCGGCGGCACCCGGTGAACCCGTCCGCTCGGCGGGTTGGGATGCACGGGTAGCGAGCAGCGGCGCGGGGTCGGCGTTCGCCACCACCACCGCCTTCTGGTGGCGACTATCGTGCGGACGGAATGCCGTGGCCGGCAGGCGCGCGGAGGTCGAGGCCGAGCCAGTGGGCGAGGTCCTCGATCTCGCGTCGTACGCCGGCGGTCATCGACGTCGTGAAGGCGACGTCCTGGTGGATGGCGTCGACCCGCAGCACCCGGGCCTTGCGGTCGGCGCTGGCGTCGAGCTTTCCGACCAGGCGGTCCCCGTACAGGATGGGCAGCGCGTAGTACCCCCACCGTCGCTTGGCCGCGGGCTTGTAGATCTCGAGCTGGTAGTCGAACCCGAAGATGTCGACCATCCGCTTCCGGTCGTGCAGCAGGCGGTCGAACGGCGAGAGCAGCGCCGCGCGTCCGCGAAACGGCCGCCGGAGATAGGACGGGTCGACCCGCCACTGCCCACGGACACCGTCGATCTCGGCCGGCTCCCCGGCCTCGCCCACGTCCATCGGCTCGACCGGGCACTCCGGTCCACGGGCGCGGGCGATGCCCAGAGCGTGCAGCCGCCGTTCGTTGCGCAGCCGGAGCGCCTCGTCGGCCGGCACGACCGGGCCGTCCGGGTAGACCCGCGACGCCAGGTCCCACAGCCGGTCGTTTCCGTTGCGTCCGGCCACCGCGACCTCACCACGCAGCACCATGAACTCGAGCATCTGGGTGACGTTGCGATTGTTCGTCCACCCGCTCGACTTCCAGGGCTGCACGCAGCTGTCCGGCAGCTCGCGGGAGGGCAGCGGACCGGAGGACTCCAGCCGGGCCAGGATGTCCCGGCGGCAGGCGTCGTTCGCCGCCACCCAGTCCCGGCGCGGCTTCCGCCAACCACCCGGGTCGAACTGGGGCCACTGCGCCATCTCCGCCCGGTACAGCGGCACGTCCTCGGCCGGGCGGATCATCGCCCGCAGCTCCACCAGCGCGCGGTCCTGCAGTGCCCCCGTCAGGTGCGCCGGCGAGTACGACGAACCCAGCCGGCTCCAGGCCACGAGATCCGCGCTCGGCGCCACCGCCGCCGTCGGGTCGATCTGCAGGAGCGTCAGGTGACGCACCAGGCTCAGCAGGTCCGCCGGCCGCCGATCGTCCAGGAGCTGCGCCTGCACCGCGATCCGGCGAGCCTCCGCCCGCGACAACCGATGCACACCCACCACCTGGACCCTAGGCGATCGACCATGGAACCGTCATGTCGCTCGCCGAGGTCGGCTCGCTCCGGTGGCCGGGGGCCGGTCAGGCCCGGCCGGTCGCGGCGCGCCGGCAGTGGTATCGGGTGGCCGGCGGCCGGGGTTCGGCTGATCATTCCCGGATGGCATCGAGTGAGCAGGCGAGCGAGCCTGGCGTGCAGAGGTCGCCTCCGCCGAGAAGTTCGTCGTGGACACCGCCGACCTCGGCACGCGTGGCGTCAGCCAGGTGCCGCTGCGCGACGTTCTCGTGCACATGATCGAGGAGTACGCGCGGCACTGCGGGCACGCCGACCTGCTCCGGGAGCGGATCGACGGCCGGGTGGGCCAGTAGCGAGCCGGAACACGCCCGGCTTCGGCCCACCGCCGGAGCGGTCGACCCGCTATTGTTCGCATCATGGTTAACGATGCGTTCGGGGCGCTGGCGAACCCCATCCGCCGCGGGATCGTCGAGCGGCTCGCCCACGGGTCAGCGGTCGTCGGCGTCGCGACCAGCGGGTTCAACGTGTCCAAGCCGGCCATCTCCCGGCACCTCAAAGTGCTGGAGGAGGCCCGCGTGGTGGTTCGCACGGTCGAGGGCCGGACCCACCGTCTCGGCCTCAACGTCGCGGTGCTGGACGAGGCGGCCGACTGGCTCGAGCGGCAGCGCGCCGTGTGGGACCGCATGTTCGACGCCGTCGAGTACCACCTGGAGGCCCAGCGGGCCGGGCAGCGACCCGAGCCCGACCGGACGCCGGAGCGGACCGGGCCGGCGCGCGGAGCCCGCCGGTGACCGGCATCGGGCCCGGCGGCCCACTGCGCATCGAGCGGACCTTCACGGCACCCGCGGCGGCGGTCTTCGACGCCTGGACCAGCGTCGAGGTGCTGCGCCGGTGGTGGCCGGCCGGACCCGGCTGGGACACCCCGCTGGCCGAGGTCGACGTCCGGGTCGGCGGCCGGCTGAGGCTGGTGATGCGCGACCCGGACGGCGCCGAGTTCGCCGGCGAGGGCCGGTACGTGGAGATCGACCGCCCGCGCCGGCTGGTCTTCAGCTGGCAGTGGGACGGGCCGGAGCTGCCCACCGGCGCCCAACTGGTGGAGGTCACCTTCACCGAGAACGAGGACGCCAGCACGACCGTGCTGCTGCTCAACCGGGGACTTTCCGAGGCGGAGCGGGAGTCGCACCGCGAAGGCTGGCAGGCGTCGTTCGACAACCTGGACGCGGTGCTGTCGGAGGCCACCGGGGAGCCCGGCGTGCCGGCGGTCCGGCGGTGAAGTCCTGGCTCGCCCGGGCGGCGGCCAGCACCGCCGCCCGCGGCGACGGGCGCACCCGGGTGGCCCGGTGGAGCCGCTGGTTCCCCCGCACCGGTCCCGTCGACGACAGCGAGTTCCAGGGCCCCGACGAGCCGTACCCGCGGCACTGGCGCCGCTTCCCCGACCCGTGGCCGCCGGTGTCCGCCGCGGACCGTGCGGTGCGCCGGCGCCTGCAGGCGGCACTGGACCAGCTGCCGGCGACCTGGCGGGCCGTGGTGTGGCAGCGCGACGTCGCCGGCCGGGCCCCCGAGCGCGTCGCGGACGACCTGGGGATCAGCGCCGAGCAGCAGCGCAAGATCCTCAACCAGGCCCGGGCGGCGGTGCGTGACCAGCTGGCCGGCCTGCTGACCCGCAGAGGCGCGCGATGACCGTCGCCCCGGCAACCCCGCGGAGCCTCGCGCGCCGCCTCCTGCCGCTGCAGGTCGGGGTCGGGCTGCAGGGCTTCCTGCTCTGGGTCCCGGTCGAGAAGCTGTTCCAGACCCAGATCGGCTTCGACGCCGCCTCGATCGGGGTCATGGCGGCCGCGTACGCCGCGGTCGTGCCGCTGCTGGAGGTCCCGTCGGGGATCCTCGCCGACCGGTGGAGCCGCGACGGGATCATGGTGCTCTCCAGCGTCGCCCTGGCGGCCAGCTCGCTGCTGGGCGGGCTGAGCACCAACGTCGGCACGTACGTGGTCGCGGCGATGATCCTGGGCGTCTACTTCGCGATGAACTCCGGCACCGTGGACAGCATCGTCTACGACACCGTCCTGGAGGAGACCGGGTCCAGCGACCTGTACGAGAGGTGGATCGGCCGGGTGCGCATCGTGGAGAGCGCCGCGTTCGCGACGAGCGCGCTGGCCGGTGGCCTGGTGGCCGGCTGGACGTCGCCGCGGCTGACCTACTTCGCCACCGTCCCGTTCGGGCTGGTCTCGATCGTCGCGTTCCTCCGGTTCGACGAGCCCCGGCTGCACCGGGCGGCCGAGCCGGTCGCGTTGCGCCGGCACGTCGCGACCACGTTCGCCGCCATGACGCGCATCCCGCAGGTCCGGCAGGTGCTGCTGCTCGCCGCCCTGACGGCGCTGCTCTCGCAGGCCGTGTTCGAGTTCGGGCCGCTGTGGCTGGTGTCGCTGGACGCGCCGGCCGCGGCGTACGGGCCGTACTGGGCCGCGCTGGTCGCCACCCTCGGCCTGGGCGGCTACCTGACCAGCAAGCTGCACCTCGGGCGCGCGCGGCCGGTGCTCGTCCTCGCCGCCGTGCTGGCCGCGACGCCGGTCCTGCTGGCCACCAGCCGCTCGGTGGTCGCCGTGGCCGGCGCGCAGACGGCGCTGCAGCTGCTGCTCACGATCATCGGTATCCACGCCGGGCTGCTGCTGCACGACGCGGTGCCCTCCACCATCCGGGCCGGGGTGTCGTCCGGCGTCGGCACCCTCTCGTGGCTGCTTTTCCTGCCCTTCTCCCTGGTGTTCGGCTGGCTCGCCCGCGAGCGCGGGCTGCAGTGGGCGGGCTGGGTCCTCGTCGGCGTCGTCGGCCTCCTCGCGGTGCTGTTCGCCGCCTCCGCCCGCGCCCGGCCGGTCAGGCCGGCCGGCACGGACGACGATCGGCCGGAGCCGCCCGCGGGCATCCCCACGGACGTCGCCTGCCGCGAGCTGGTCGCCCTGGTGACCGACTACCTCGACGGCGTCCTCCCACCGGACTGGAGAGCCGCGGTCGAGGGCCACCTGACCGGCTGCGACGGCTGTACCCGCTACCTGCAGCAGATCAGGGTCACCATCGACCTCCTCGAGAGTCTCCATTCCGAGGCCCAGCCGCCGCCGGCGCAGGCCGGCACCGCGGCCGGCCCGCCCGACCGGTCGACCTGACCAGCCCCCCGCGGCCCGCGCGGGATCAGCCGACCGAGGCGAAGTAGGCGTCCTGGCCGTGCCGGCAGGCACCAGCGAAGCAGGCGGTGTTCCGCAGGTCGGTCCAGTACGCGACGACCCGGGTCGTCCCCGGCACGACCGCGATGTTGCTGTAGTCACCGAGGAACGCGGTGGCGAAGGGGAAGGCCGGGTTGAGGGTCACGGCGAACCAGCGGTTGTCCCGGGTCGGGTCCGACCGGACCGTGGACACCGGAGCGAACGCGAAGGTGGTCGCGCCGGTCTGGGTCGCCAGCGAGTAGTCGTACCGGTGGTTGGCCGGGTCGGTGCCGCGGTCGAAGGTGCCGACCCGCAGCCGGCCGGCGGCATCGAACGCGCCCCACGGCATGAACTGGTCGTGCAGCCGCGCCAGCGCGACCGGCGCGGACCAGGTGCGACCCCGGTCGAACGACTGGCTGACGATGACATCGGAGTTCGTCACCGCGGCGTACGGGTTAGCCGGAGCGGGCAGCGTGCTGTTGCGCATGTCGGACCAGACCACGGCGAGGTGCGCGGCGTTGGTGGGGTCGGCGGCGATGTTGCCCGCGGCCCAGGTCCGGAACGCGCTGTCCTGGTAGGTCTGCCGGCCGAGCGCGATCGGGTAGTCGGTGAAGCCGTCGATGACGCCCGCGACCCGGAAGGGCCCGGCCAGCCGTGCGCCGGTGGCGGGGCTGACCTCGGCCACGTAGTAGCTGTCCCGGCCGGTGGTCAGGTCGTCGGTGTTGAGGAACGCGACGTAGACGCGGCCGTCGGCGGCCACCACCGGCACCGACACGAACGCCTGGTCCAGGGCGCCGGAGACCAGCCGCGGGGTGGACCAGGTCCGGCCGAAGTCGTGCGTGACCGAGGCGTAGATCTGGCCCGAGAGGATCGCCCCGCGCTGGCCGAGCCGGAAGTTGCCGAAGGTGACGATCGCGTTGCCCCGGCCCCAGGCCGCGATGTACTCCTTGTCCAGCAGGTGACCGACGCTGCCGAAGTTGCCGCTGCCGGTGGCGATGCGGCTGACCTGCCAGGTCCGGCCGCCGTCCGGGGAGTTCGCGACCAGCACGTCGGGGTTCAGGACGTTCACCGGGCCGATGAACCGGAAGCCCAGCGTCGCGTAGTACGCATGGCCGCTGGCGTCGAACGCCACCGCCGGATCGCCGGTGGCCTGGTACGCCGAGGTGGAGTTGAGCGGGAACTCCGACCAGGTCCGGCCGCCGTCGAAGGTGACGTGCGCGCGGGAGAGCGTCGACTGGGAGACGTGGCCGCCCGGGTTGATCGCGAGCTGGTAGTCGTTGGCCCCACCGATCATGTTGCTCGGGTTGGTCGGGTTGACCGCGATCGACGTCTCGTTGTGCGGGGTGTTCCGCTCGCAGTCGGTGTTGACGTTGCCGGCCGTCGACGTCCCGGTCGTGCAGATCGCGGTGCCGATCCTGGTCTGCCCGGCCGGGCTGCCGTACACGCCGCCGGTGACCGGCGCCGGCGCGTCCACCACGTTGTGGCTGTGGTCCACCGGCTGGATCAGCTCGCCGTCCGCGGCCGACGCCGGCACCGTCCAGAGGAACGGCAGCGCGGCCATCGCGGTCATGGCGAGCGCGAGGGCTCGCGGCAGCCGGTACGGGAGCAGGCGCATGGTGGCCCCTTTCAGCGGCTCGTGACCGCGTCCGGATCGGGTCGGACGCCGACCCGTAGCGGAATGTATTCCGTTGACGACGGTCCGACCAGACCGCCGGCCCGCTCCAGCACCGCGACGTGCTTCTGCACCGCCGCGAAGCTCATCGGGTAGACCGCCGCCAGCCGGGACACCGACAGCTCACCCCGGACGCAGCGGCGGAGGATGTCCCGGCGGGTGGGCCAGGTCAGCGGACCGTGACGACCTGCGGCAGCAGCGCGGCCCGGATCCGCGCCGGCGTCGCCACGGCGACCCGGGCGGTGCCGCCGGTGACCGGGAGCCCGCCGGCGGGGGCGTACATGGCCAGGTCGAACACGGTGCCGCTGGGCGGGTTCGCGACGGCGACGACCGGGTACGCGCGCCCGCCGGGCAGCACCGAGGTGGAGATGTAGTCGCCGAACATGCGGCCCTGGGAGGTGTTGGGCAGCCAGGACAGGCTCATCGGTCCGGCCACCTGGGTCGCCGCGCTCCAGCTGGTCCCGCCGTTGGTGGAGGAGAGGTAGCCGACGTTGAGCTGGCAGGTCGAGGCCGTGCACGCCGCGTTCGGGTAGGAGTAGTAGGTCAGGCCGATGCGGGCGGTCGACCCGGACGTGGTCCGATCCACGCCGAGACCGGGAACGAAGTGGTCGGCGGTGCTGGTGGTGGGATCGATGGGCACCCGCACCGGCGCGGCCCAGGTGGTCTCGCTGGTCGACTTCGACAGGACGATGTCGTTGGCGGGGCAGCCGGAGCGGAACCGGCAGTCGTAGAACGCGACGTAGACGGTGCCGGCCGCGTCCACCTCGGCGGAGGGCAGGTCGGCGCCCGCGCGGAGACCGCCGGCGATGGCGTGCTTGCTCGGGGTGGCGACGAGGACGCTGGCGCGCCAGCTCGCGCCGCCGTCGATGGAGCGGAACGACCGGATCTGCCCGCTGCTGGCGAGGTACGGCATGATCACCGTCCCGTTCGGACGGACGACCGGCTGCCCGCCGAGCCCGGTCGCCGAGTCGCCGCTGGCCCTGGCCGGACCCCAGCTGAGCCCGCCGTCGGTGGAGGCGCGCAGCCGGATCGCGTTGCCGGAGCTGGTGATGTCGTACTCGGTGTAGCAGTTGCCGTAGAACGGGCTGCTGGCGGTGTTGTCGCAGGCGATCCAGTTCTTGTCGACCTGCCCGGTGGTGGTGGTGACCGGGTTGCCCCAGCTGCGGCCGCCGTCGGTCGACCGGCTGGTGACGACCCCGCCGGTCGAGCCGGACGCGCTGATCGGCAGCGACGAGATCAGCCAGACGTTGTGCCGGGCGTCGTACGCCACGGACGGGTCGCTGACCGCGGCGAAGGTCCCGCCCGCGACCGTCGTGATGCCGGGCAGGAACCCGGACGTCCAGGTGACCCCGGAGTCGGTGGAGGTGGCGAAGCCGATGTTCGCGGCCCCGCCGCCGAAGATCCGCCCGACCTGGAACGCCGAGACGATCGTGGACCCGAAGGTGAACGTGTCCGGCTCGACTTCCGTCCGGTGCTGGCTGCTGCTGTTGCTGTACGGGTCGGTGCTGACCCGGGTCAGCGCCACGTTCGCATCCGCCGGGGCGGCGGCCGCCAGCACCAGCGCGAACGCGGCAGCGGCCGAGGCCACCGCCGGGCCGACCGGGCGGGACAGTGGGCCTTGGCGACGGCTCAGCCGCATGACGTCCACCTCGTTCCGGCGTGCTCATCGATGTCGATGGCATTGCGTGTGCGAACGCCTACTGTCCGCTCAAGCACGGGTGCGGTCAACACCCATCAGAAGGACAACCCACGCGCCGTCGCCGGCGTCGAGGCATCGGCCGGCGTGGATCCCCGCCGGTCAGTCGGCGGTCGCCAGCGTGACCAGGAAGCGGCCCTCGGGGTCGGTCCACCCGGCCCGGGCGGTGAAGCCGGCCGACGCCAGCTCGGCCCGCACCCGGTCCGGGCGGAACTTCGCCGACACCTCCGTCCGCATCTCCTCACCGGCCGCGAACGGGACGACGAGATCCAGCTCGGCCACGCTCACCTCCTGAGCCCGCATGGAGCGCAGGCGCATCTCGACCCACTCCCGGTCCGGGTCCCAGATCGCGACGTGCTCGAAGGACGCCACGTCGAAGTCCGCCTTGAGCTCCCGGTTGACCACGTGCAGGACGTTGCGGTTGAACTCGGCGGTCACCCCGGCCGCGTCGTCGTACGCGCGGACGAGCACGGCCGGGTCCTTGACCAGGTCGGTGCCGAGCAGCAGGCCGTCGCCCGGCCGGGTCGAGCGGCGCAGCGCGGCGAGGAACTCCGCGCGCTCGGCCGGCTGGAGGTTGCCGATCGTGCTGCCGAGGAAGGCGGTCAGCCGGCGTTCCTCCCGGGGCAGCAGGTCGAGCTGGTGCTCGAAGTCCGCGAGCAGCGCGTGGACGGTCAGGTGGGGGAAGTCGGACACCAGGCCGGCGCCGCTCTCCAGCAGGGCGGACCGGCTCACGTCGACCGGCACGTACGTCCGCAGGGTGCCGAGGTCGAGCAGCGCCGCGAGCAGCAGCCTGGTCTTCTCCCCGGAGCCGGACCCGAGCTCGACCAGCGTGCCGGCGCGGGTCGCCGCGGCGACGTCGGCCGCGTGCGCGGCCAGCACTTCCCGCTCCGCCCGGGTCGGGTAGTACTCCGGGAGCCGGGTGATCTCCTCGAAGAGCTGGCTGCCGCGCTCGTCGTAGAACCACCTCGGCGGCAGCGCCTTCGGTGTCGCGGTCAGCCCCGCCGCCACGTCCGCCCGCAACGCCGCGTGCAGGAAGTCGGGCGGGAGGTGCGACTCGAGCGTCAGCCGGTCGATCTGCGTGCCCACGGGCCCTCCGGGGGAACGTCGAGGGGGAGGGGCGTCACGTCGACCCCGCCTGGTGCGGCGAGGAGCAGGGACCGGTCGGGCACGTCCGCCCAGCCGGCCTCCTCGTCGTACGGCTCCGACGCGACGACCGCCCCGAGGGCGTCCACCCGCCAGCACAGCGTGTCGCCCCACCTCGTGGCGGCGATCGTGCGGCCGTCGGTGACCAGCAGGTTGAGCCGGCCGCCGGCGGTCGAGGCGGCGAGCCGGACCACGCCGGCGAGCGCTTCCGGCATCGTCTCGCCGGCCTGCAGGCGCTGGTGGACGACCAGCCAGAGCAGCGCCGAGTCGCTGACCGCTTCCATGGCGAGCAGCTCGGCGGCGGTCGTGCGCGCCGTGAGCGCGGCGATCGAGGCCGGCCAGCCGGCCACCGCGCCGTTGTGGCTGAACAGGTACCGGCCGGTACCGAACGGGGCGACGGCCGCCTCGCCCTGCGCCATCCCGTCCGTCGCCGACCGGACCGCGGCCAGCACCGCGCCGCTGCGCACCACCCGGGCCAGGTCGGGGAACGACCGGTCCGTCCACATCGGACTGGTCCGCCGGTAGCGGGCCGGCTGCGGGTCGCCGTCGGCGTACCAGCCGACGCCGAACCCGTCCGCGTTGACCACGCCGTGCGCCTGCCGGCGCGGCGCCCAGGACTGCCGCAGCAGCGAGTGCGGTGGGTCGCAGAGCAGCTCGCGCAGCGGCCGCGGTCGACCGAGGTAGGCCAGGTGCCGGCACATGGCCTACACCACGTCCCAGGCTGCCACGTCCCAGGCGACCCGGAAGCCGGCGAAGATCTGCCGGCGGACCGGGTAGTCCCAGTTGCGGAACGTGCCCCGGCAGGCGGCCGGGTCGGCCGCCCACGAGCCGCCGCGCAGCATCTTGTACTCCGGACCGAAGAAGACCTCCGAATACTCCCGGTACGGAAAGGCGCGGAAGCCCGGGTACGGCCGGAAGTCGCCGGCCACCCACTCCCAGACGTCCCCCATCAGCTGGTGTACACCGAGCGGGGAGACCCCGGCCGGGTAGGCGCCCAGCGCGGCGGGGTGCAGGTGCCGGCCGCCGAGGTTGGCGCGCTCCGCGGTCGGGTCGGCGTCGCCCCACGGGTACCGGCGGGACCGGCCCGTTGCCGGGTCCCAGCGCGCCGCCTTCTCCCACTCGGCCTCGGTCGGCAGCCGGCCACCGGCCCAGCGTGCGTACGCGTCCGCCTCGTACCAGCAGACGTGCTGGACCGGCTCGTCCGCCGGCACCGGCTCGACCTGCCCGAACCGCCGGCGCCACCATGCCGACCCGTCCCGGCGCCAGCCTCCCGGCGCCGTCAGGCCGGCCCGCAGCCGGTGCGCCCAGCCGTCCGCGGTCCACCAGCGCGGGTCCTGGTAGCCGCCGTCGGCGATGAACTGCGCGTACTGCCCCGCACTGACCGGGAAGGTGCCGATCCGGAAGGCCGGCACGGGCACCGGGTGAGCCGGCCGCTCGTTGTCCAGCGCCCACGGCTCCGTGCTGGTACCCATCGAGAAGTCGCCGGCCGGCACCAGCACGTCAGGCGGCAGCCGGCGGTGGTCCACCGCGGCCGGTGGCGCCGGCGCCGCGCCCAGAACCGCGGCGCCCCGGCGCAGCTGGTGGGTGGCCAGCATGGTCTCGGCGTGCTGCTGCTCGTGCTGGACGATCATGCCGAACACGAAGCCCGACTCGGTCAGCGCCCGGCCCTCCAGCGGCACCCGCTCCAGCACGTCGAGTGCCTTCTCCCGGACCTCCGCCAGGTACGCGCGGGACTCGACCGGGTCGAGCAGCGGCAGCGCGGGGCGGTCCCGGCGCGGGTGCCTGAACGCGTCGTACAGCTCATCGATGTCGCACCGAACCGGAGTCCGGCCACCGGCGTCCCGGACCAGCCAGAGCTCCTCCTGGTTGCCGATGTGGGCGAGGTCCCACACCAGCGGCGACATCAGCGGCGAGTGCTGCGCGGCCAGCTCGTCCTCGCCGAGGACGTCGACCGTCAGCGCGAGGGAGCGACGCCTCGCCCGGTCCAGCTCGTCCGCGATCCGCTGTCTCAGGTCGCTCACCACGCCTCCTCGTAGCGGGGAACCGGGCCGGGAATCGGGCCGGGAATGGAGCCGGGAATGGAGCCGGTGCCCTGGCGCCGCCAGCCGTCGAGCAGGTCGTCGGCCGGGGTGCGACCCCGGGCCGGGTACCGGCCCGCCCACTCGGTCACCTCGTCGGCCAGGTCGCGATGACCGGCCCGGTCCAGGGCCGCCGCCGCAGCGGCGGTGAAGCCGACGGCCGCCCGGGCCAGGTGCGGGTCGGCGAGCCCGCGCCGGGCGGCGGCCTCGGCCTCGGCGCCGGCGGCCAGCGCGGTCGCCTCCGCCCGGGCCGCCGGGTCGTCCAGCAGCCCGGCCACCAGGGCGGTGACCACCCTCCAGTCGTCCCTGGGCTGGGCGTCGACCACCCGCAGCTCCAGGTGGCCGCGGGCGCGCACCGGCGGGAACAGCGTGCTGAGATGGAAGTCCAGGTCGTCGACCGTGGGTGCGGCCAGCCAGCCCGGGCCGGAGCCGCGGAGCCAGGCGCGGAAGGTCAGCCCGACCGGCGTCGCCCAGGCCGCGCCGCGGCGGCGGACCGCGAGCAGCTCGGCGTCGAGCGCCCAGGCCGCGTACGCCCGCCTCGGCTCCTGACCGGCCGGCGCTCTCGTCCGGCTCGGGTCGATCTCCGTCCACACCTTCAGGCGGGCGGCGCGCCAGCCGGTCGGCCGGCCGCCGGCCAGCGGCGAGTGGGCGAACATCGCCACCAGCACGGGCACCCACGCATGCAGCGCGTGCCACCGCTCGGCCAGGTCGCGCTCCTCGCGGCCGGCGTCCAGGCAGACCTGGACCGACGCGGTGGAGCACATCATCACCCGGCCCTCGGGCCCGCGCCGGTCGAACTGGTGCTGCATCGCCACGTACCGCGGCGAGTCGGACACCCGGACCGGCGGCCGGACCGGGTCGAGCCCGATACCGGCCAGGCCCAGGCCGGCCGCGGTCAGCCGGTCGCGCAGCCGGGCGAGGTCGGCGGAGGTGACGGCGAGGCACTCGGCCAGCGGGGCGGGCGGCGAGCTGAGCTCCAGCTGCCCGCCGGGCTCGGTGCTGAGCAGACCGGCGAGGGGCGGGTCGAACGGGTCGGTGAGGGTGGTGGCGAGGCGGTCGGCCGGGACGGGGTCGTGCGGTCGGGCGGCGTCGTGGACGAGCCACTCGAGCTCGACGCCGACCAGCTCCGGAGGACCGGTCTTGAAGCAGGTGCCCCCGACGTACGAGGCGGCCGACTCCTCGGTCAGCGGCGCACGGTAGTCAGCGGTGAGTGCGTCGATCATGGCGGTCGCTCCTCCTTGCCAGTGGTGGGTCCGGCTCGTGGTGGGTCCGGACCCGTGGTGGGTCCGGCCCCGTGGTGGGTCCGGCCCCGTGGTGGGTCCGGACCCGTGGTGGGTCCGGCCCCGTGGTGGGTCCGGACCCGTGGTGGGTCCGGCCCCGTGGTGGGTCCGGCCCCCGGTCCCGGTGACCGTAACTCCGGCCTCTGACAAAATCCGCGCGGAGCCGGGCCAGGTCCCGCCGCTCCCAGCCGGCGGCGAGGGCTGTCCGCGTACGAGCCGGGACCAGGCCGCTCTCGACTGCGCCGGCTGCTGCGGCGGGACTGACCCGCGGGTGGTGCGGACGCTG
>JBJMII010000073.1:0-5001 GCA_045806925.1 Mycobacteriales bacterium | reverse complement strand
TCGCCGGCCACCGGCGGGCCGCCCTCCCGGCGCTCGCCGGCCTGGTGGCGGTCGCCGCCGCCGGCGGCGCCGCCCGGGCCGCCGGCGACTGGCAGACCCGTACCGCCCGGACGGTCACCGTGGCGGTCGTGCAGGGCAACGTGCCGCGGCTCGGCCTGGACTTCAACGCCCAGCGCGAGGCGGTGCTGGGCAACCACGTCGCGGCGACGCTGCAGCTGGCCGCGGACGTCGACGCCGGCCGGGTCACCCACCCCGACCTGGTGCTGTGGCCGGAGAACGCGTCCGACATCGACCCGATCCGCAACCCGGACGCCCGGGCACTCATCGACGAGGCCGCCAGGGCGGTCGGCGTGCCGATCCTGGTCGGCACCCTCGCGGACGGGCCCACCGCACGCACCGTCCGCAACGTCGGCATCGTCTGGGACCCGGCGACCGGACCGGGGGAGCGCTACGTCAAGCGGCACCCGGTCCCGTTCGGCGAGTACGTCCCGCTCCGCGACGTCGCCCGGCTGGTCAGCGGCGACGTGGACCGGGTCGGCCGGGACTTCGTCGGCGGTGCCCGGCCGGGCCGGCTGCGGGTCGGCCCGGTCCAGGTCGGGGACGTGATCTGCTTCGAGGTCGGGTACGACGGGCTGGTCCGGGACGTCTCCGGGGCCGACCTGCTGGTGGTGCAGACCAACAACGCGACCTTCGGCCGCAGCGCGGAGACCTGGCAGCAGCTCGCCATGGGACGGCTGCGCGCGGTCGAGCACGGCCGTACGCTGCTGGTCGCCGCGACCAGCGGGGTGAGCGCCGTCATCGCCCCGGACGGGCACGTTGCGGCCCGCTCGGACGTCTTCTCAGCAGACGTGCTCGTCCGCGCCGTCGAGGTCCGCGAGGGCGCCACCCTCGCCACCCGGGCCGGCGCCGGTCCGGAGTGGGTGGTGGTGGCGGTCGGGCTGGCCGCGCTGCTGGCCGCCGTCGGCCCGGGTCGGGCCGGCCGGGCCCGGCGGAGGCGGGGGGCGGGCGGGACCGGTCCGCCGGGACGGGACGAGAGACAGCAGAAGGAGAGCGCATGAGCTTCGCGGACCTCGGACGGGTCCTCGTGGTGATCCCCACCTACAACGAGGCCGCCAACCTGGCTTCGGTGACGGCCCGGCTGCGGGCGGCGGTCCCGGAGGCCGACGTGCTCGTCGTCGACGACGGCAGCCCGGACGGCACCGGCGCGATCGCCGACCGGCTGGCCGTCGGCGACAGCAGCGTGCACGTGCTGCACCGGGTCGAGAAGGCCGGGCTCGGCGCCGCGTACGTCGCCGGCTTCCGGTGGGCGCTGGCGGCCGGGTACGACGCGGTGGTCGAGATGGACGCCGACGGCTCGCACGCGCCGGAGGAGCTGCCCCGGCTGCTGGCCGCGCTGCGCGGCGCCGACCTGGTGATCGGGTCCCGCTGGGTGCCCGGCGGCGAGGTGCGCAACTGGCGGGTGTCCCGGCTGCTGCTCTCCCGCGGCGCGAGCCTCTACACCCGGGTGCTGCTGCGCTACCCGGTACGGGACGCGACGGCCGGCTACCGGGTCTACCGGCGGACGGTGCTGGAGGAGCTCAAGCTCGACGAGGTGGCCTCACAGGGCTACTGCTTCCAGATCGACCTGGGCTGGACGACCTGGCGCCGCGGGTTCCGGGTGGTCGAGGTGCCGATCACCTTCACCGAGCGCGAGGCCGGGCAGAGCAAGATGAGCCGGGCGATCGTGACCGAGGCGCTGTGGCGGGTGGCGGTCTGGGGGCTGACGTCCCGCAGCCGGTCGGCGCGCGCCAGCGCGCTGGCGGCCCGGAGCTGAGCGATGCCGATCCTGCTGGGAGTCGTCCTGCTCCTCGTGGTCGAGGTGGCGGTGGTGGCCGTCGTCTCGTCCTGGGTCGGCTTCGGCTGGACGCTGCTGCTGCTGCTCGCCACCACGCTGCTCGGCGGCTGGCTGGTGCGGCGCGAGGGCACCCGCGCGTGGCGGTCGTTCAGCGCGGCGGTGGCTGACGGCCGGCCGCCCGGGCGGGCCGCGCTGGACGGGGTGCTGATCCTCATCGGCGGGCTGCTGGTACTGCTGCCGGGCTTCGTCAGCGACCTGCTCGGGCTGGCGTGCCTGCTGCCGCCGACCCGGCGGCTGGTCGGGAAGGCGCTGGTCGGCTGGGCGTTGACCCGGGGCCGGGCCACCGTGGTCCGGGTCCGGGCGAGCCGCGGACCCGCCGGCGCGCCGAGCCCGCCGCCACCCGGGCCGGGCCGGGTCATCGAGGGCGAGATCGAGCCGCCGCCGCGGGACCGGCCCTGACCGGCACCGGCCCGGGCGCGGGCCGGTGTCGAGAGCGGGGTCCCGGCTTCGACGTCTCCGGTGAACCGGCGCCGGCCGGGGCGGCGACGGAGCGACGCCATGGGCGGCGCCCGGACCGGGAGGAGGGCTCCATGACCGTCGACCCGCGGGTGGACGACTACATCGACGCGCTGCCGGACTGGCAGCAGGACATCTGCCGGCAGGTCCGGGAGCTGGTGCACGCCGCCGACCCGGAGGTGGCGGAGACGGTCAAGCGGACCGTCCAGCCGTACTTCGTGCTGCAGGGCAACGTCTGCGCGCTGCTGGCCGCCAAGGACCACGTGAACGTGTTCCTCTACGACGGCGGCATGGCGCCGGACCCGGAGGGGGTCGTCACCGGCGGGCACGCCAACAAGACCGGCCGGACGGTGAGCATCCGGCGCGGCGAGCCGATCAACGGGCCGGCGCTGACCGCGATCTTCCGGCACATCGTGGCGCACAACCGGGCCGGCGGCTGGCGCAAGATCAACCGCGAGCGGGCGGCGGCCGGATAGCAGCTGCGCGCACGACGCAAAGGGCCGCCGTCCCGTACGGACCGCGGCCCTCGCTGGCTGCTCGAGAGCGCTATGCGGACTTGCTGCGCCGGCCCCGCAGGACCTCCAGCCGCTCGGCCAGGACCTCCTCCAGGTCGGAGATGGTCCGCCGCTCCATCAGCATGTCCCAGTGGGTCCGGACCGGCTTGACCTTCTTGGCCTCCGGCTCGTCGCCGTCGATGAGGCGGCCGAGTGAGCCGTCGAACTTGCACTCCCAGACCAGCGGGATCTCGGCGTCGTCGGCGAACGGCACGCCGAAGACGTGCCCCTTGGGGCAGCGGTACTCGGCGGGCTTTCGCGGGGCGAGCTCGGCGTTCCGGTCGGTCTCGTAGCTCACAGCCCCGAGCCGGCTGCCGCGCAGAGTGCGCTCGGCCATGTGATTCCCTCCTCGGGGTAGTGTCACCACCACGTCGTGGCGATCTTTCGATCCCCGACGTCATTTCGGTTGCCTAACGAACGAGACGCTCGGAGGATTCCCCCGCGCCCCGCCGGTGAAGACGTTCCCGTGGTTGCCGGGTCGCACACCTGCTCGGTGGACGCGTGAGGCGAACGATCGGTTGCAGGACCGGACGGGTCCACCCGGACGGGGGCTACCGGTCACCCGTTCCGGCGACCGCAGGGGAGGGCAGCGACCGGGGCAGCACCGCGGCAAGCCCGCCGATGTGAGCAACGACACACCGGCGAGGCGTACCGGTGTCTCACAGCACCGCCGGCCGCTCGCCGCGCGCCTCGGCCACCGCCCGGCGTACGTCCACCCGGGTCAGCAGCAGCCCGCCGGTGACGAAGAACACCACCAGCGAGATGATCGCCACCCGGTACGAGTCGGTCAGCTGCAACGCGAGTCCGAACAGCAACGTGCCCAGCCAGCTGGTGCCCTTGTCGCTGATCTCGTAGAGCCCGAAGTACTCGGCCTCCTGGCCGCGCGGGGTCATCTGGGCGAACAGCGACCGGGTCAGCGCCTGGGTGCCGCCCAGGACCAGCCCGATCGCCGCGCCGAGCAGGTAGAACTGCACGGCGCTGCCGCGCTGCAGGAAGTACGCGAGGCACAGCACCGCGACCCAGACGACCAGGCTGCCGAGGATGGTGCGCTTCGCGCCCACCCGGCCGGCGACCCGGCCGAGCAGCAGCGCGCCGCCGAAGGCGACGAACTGCACCAGCAGGATGGTCGAGATCAGCACGGTCTGGGTCAGCTCGAGCTCGCGGTCGCCGTACTGGGCGGACAGCCCGATGACCGTCTGGATGCCGTCGTTGAAGAGCAGGTACGCGGCCAGGAACAGCAGCGTCTGCGGGTACCCGCGCAGCGAGCGCAAGGTGCCGGCCAGCTGGCGGAAGCTGCCGGCCGCCGGCGGGGCCGGCTCACCCGGGTCGTGCGGCCGGTCCCGCAGCCGGGCCAGCGGCACCAGCGTGAAGCCGGCCCACCAGATCGCGACCGACAGGAAGCAGATCCGCACCGCCTCGCCCTCGGTCAGCCCGAGCGGGCCGGCGTCGAGGAACAGCGCGAGGTTCAGCGCGAGCAGCAGGCCGCCGCCGAGGTAGCCGAAGGCCCAGCCGCGGGAGGACACCGCGTCCCGCTCGTCCGGCCCGGCGATCTCCGGCAGGAACGAGTAGTAGACGACGATCGAGGCGCCGAAGCAGAGGTTCGCGACCAGGAAGAGACCGGCGCCGAGCAGGTAGCGGCCGCCGGAGACCAGGGCGAGGCCGGCGGTGGTGACCGCACCGGCGTACGCGAGGACGCCCATCAGCTCGCGTTTGCGCCGGGTCCGGTCCGCGACGGCGCCGACCAGCGGCAGCACCAGCACCTGCAGCAGCGCGGACACCGAAAGCAGGTAGGGGAACAGCGAGTCGGGGGAGACCGGGATCCCGAGTGGGTGCAGGGTCCCGCCCGGGCCGCCGGCCGCGGTCTCGGCCACGTCGCTGAGGTACGGCCCCAGGAAGACGGTGACCACGCTGGTGGTGAAGACCGAGTTGGCCCAGTCGTACCAGTACCAGCCGCGCTGCTCGCGCCGCCGCGCGTCGGCCGGCACCGGGTCCCGTACCGGGGCGCTCACGGTCCGGGGCTCGCCGGCGGGCGGACCGGCGCGATCCCCGGGCCCGCGCCGGTGCCCGGGACAGCCCGGCCCGGCCGCCCGGCCGCGG
>JBJMII010000072.1:0-16609 GCA_045806925.1 Mycobacteriales bacterium | reverse complement strand
GCGGCCGGTGCGGATGTCCACCCGCCGGCCGGCCCGGGTCGCCGTGACCTCGTACGTCTTCGTGTCGCCACCGGCGTCGATGACGACCTCCACCCTGTCACCCTTCATACTCAGGTAACGTTCGAACGCCTTCGAACACTCCCGTTCGGCAACCCATTCCGCGGCTGCGGACACTTCCCGGTGTGACCTCCGACCGCGACCTGTGGGCGCAGGCCGGCGCGGGCTCCGGCGAGGCCTTCGGGCAGCTCTTCGACCGGCACTCCCGCGCCGGCTGGTCTTCCCGGCCGGCGCCATGCCCTGGACACGCCCGCCGAGGTCCTCGCCTACGACGCGACCGGGCACCGACTCGGCACCACCCGCATCGCGGGCTGAGGACGGTCAGAAGAGCTCGAGCGGGTCGAGCTGGATCCGGACCGGGTCCGGGGCCTTGCGGGCCGAGCGGACCGCGGCCGCCGCGTGCAGGGCGGCGGCCAGCGCGCCGCCGTCCGCACGGGGCACCCGCAGCAGGAGCCGCTCGACCCCGTCGCCGGCCGCGACCGGGCCGAGCGGCTCGGCCGACGGGGGCAGGTGCGCGGCGGCCAGCAGGTCGGCCACGGCGTCCGGGGTGCCGGTCAGCGACGCGAACCGGAGCGCCGGCGGGAACCCCAGCTCCGCCCGCTCGGCCAGCTCCCGCTCGGCGAAGCCGGCCGGGTCCCACCGGACCAGAGCCTGCACCACCGGCAGCCCCGGGTCCGCGCCGACCACCACCCGGCCGCCGGCCGCGGCCGGCCGGACCAGCGCGGCCGCGTTGGCCCACCGGCGCAGCGTCTCCTCCCCCGCGCGCAGGTCCGGCCGGCTCAGCAGCGCCCAGCCGTCGAGCAGCAGCGCCGCGCCGTAGCCGTCCTCGGCCCGGGGTTCGGCCCCGGGGGTCGCCACCACCAGCGCCGGCCCGGCCGGGACCGAGGTCAGCACCGCCGCCCCGCCCGAGGTCCGCACCGGCACCCCGGGGAAGGCCCGGCCCAGCTCCTCGGCCGTGCGGCCGGCCCCGACGACCGCCGCCCGCAGCCGGCCCGACCCGCAGACCGGGCAGGACCAGCCGGCCGCGGGTCGGCCGCACCACCGGCAGGCCGGCACCGAGTCGGCCCCGCCGGCCGCCAGCGGCCCGGAGCAGTGCGCGCAGCGGGCCGGGGTGCGGCAGCGGGCGCAGGCCAGCGAGGGCACGTAACCGCGCCGCGGCACCTGGACCAGCACCGGCGCGCCGGCGCCGAGGGCCTCCCGGGCGGTGCGCCAGGCCAGCGTGGGCAGCCGGGCGCTGCGGGCGCCGGCGTCGCGGGCCTGCTCGGCGTCGTCCCCGGCAGCGACCACCCGAGGCGCGGCCTCGCGGACGGCTGGCCGGGGCGCGACGATCTCGTGCGCCCAGCCCGTGGCCAGCAGCTGCTGCGCCTCGGCGGTCCGGGCGTACGCGCCCAGCAGCGCGGCTGCACCGGTCAGGTGGGCGCGCAGGACCAGCAGCTCGCGGGCGTGCGGGTACGGCGCCCGGGGCTCGGCGTGCAGGTCGTCCCCGTCGTCCCAGATCGCGACCAGGCCGAGGTCGGCGACCGGCGCGAACGCCGCGGCCCGGGTGCCGGCCGCCACTCGGACCGCCCCGCGGCGCACCGCCAGCCATCGCCGGTACCGCTCGGCCGGCCCCAGGTCGGCGGCCAGCGCGACATGCCGTCCCTGGCCGAGCTTGCCGGTCAGCGCCGCGTCCAGCCGGTCCAGGTCCGTACGGTCCGGGACGACGAGCAGGACGCCGCGGCCGCCGGCGAGCGTGCCGGCCGCCGCCTCGGCGAGCCGGGCCGGCCAGTCCTCGCCCGGCAGCGCCGACCAGACAGCGCGCGCGGGCCGGCCGTCGGCCACCGCACGGAGGAATGCGGGTCCGGTCGGGTACGGACCCCAGCCGGACGTCGCGGGCGGTTCCGGCGGCGGCGCCGGCCCGCGGGGTGCCTCCGCCTCGACCCGGGCGTGTCGCGGCGGCAGCGCGAGCCGCAGCACGTCGATCAGCGAGCCGGCCCACCGGTCGGCGACCGCCCGGGCCAGCCGCGCCACCTCCGGGGACAGCACCGGCTCGGCGGACACCGCCCGCTCCACGAATGCGAGCCGGCCGTCGTGGTCGGTGGTCGCCATCCGCTCCAGGACGACCGCGTCGACCAGCTGCCCGGCGAACCGGACCCGCACCCGCGTGCCCGCGGCGACCGCCTCGTCCAGAGTGCTCGGCACCAGGTAGTCGAACGGGCGGTCCAGGTGGGCGAGCGGGACGTCGACCACCACCCGGGCAACGGGGTCCCGCTCGGCGGGCACCCGCTGCTCCGGCCGGCGCTTTCCGGCGGCCGGTGCGCGGCCGGTCGGCGCCGCAGCCGCCGCGCCGGTCGTGGTCACCGGTCGGGTCTACCAGAAATCCCCGCCCCGCCCGGCCGCCCGTCCCCAGGAACGCCGTCCCCCACCACCCACCCCCCGTTTTGGATACGTCTCTGCTCCACCAGACGAAGCAAAGACGCATCCGACCGGCACCCAACACCCCGCGCGCAACCTCCCCCGCCGACTACGCCTCTGCTCCACCAGACGAAGCAAAGACGCATCCGACCAGCAGAGACGCATCCGACCAGCATGCAGCACCCCGGCGGGAAGCTCCCCTCGCCGACTGCGTCTCTGCTCCGCGAGGCGGAGCAGAGACGCAGCGAAACAGCGGAGGGTGCCGGCGGGGGAGGCGGAGCGCGGGCGGTACCGTCGCGGCGACGCCGCGAGCGGAGGGTGTGACGTGACGGACCCCGGCGTGGTGACCGCCGCGGTCGCCCGCAACCTGCGCTCGCTGCGGACCGGCCGGGGCTGGAGCCTGGACACCCTGGCCAGCCGCTCCGGGGTGTCGAAGGGCGTGCTGGTCGCGATCGAGCAGGCGCGCGGCAACCCGAGCATCGCAACCCTGTGCCGGATCTCCAACGCCTTCGGGGTGGCGCTGGTCCGGCTGGTCGAGGTGGACGACGCGCCGCCGGTGCGGGTGGTGCCGCCGGACCGGGTGGTGCCGCTGTGGCGCGGCGGTCCGGGCAGCACCGGCACGCTGCTGGTCGGGTCCGACCCGCCGCAGCACCTGGAGCTGTGGGAGTGGCGGATGGCGCCCGGCGACGGCTACGACGGCGAGTCGCACCCCACCGGCACCAGCGAGGTCGTCTGGGTGCTGGCGGGCGAGCTCACCCTCGACATCGGCGGCGAACGGGTGCGGGTGCCCACCGGCGGCGCGGCCGTCTTCCCCGGCGACCGCCCGCACCGCTACGCCAACGAGGGTGGTGACGGCCTGCGCTTCGCGATGGCCGTCACCCAGCCCGCCGTGGACGCCGACGGCTGACTCAGCCGAGGACGCGCTTCTTCAGCTCCTCGGCCCGGTCGGTCCGCTCCCAGCTGAAGTCCGGCAGCTCCCGGCCGAAGTGCCCGTACGCCGAGGTCTGCGAGTAGATCGGCCGGAGCAGGTCGAGGTCGCGAATGATCGCGGCCGGCCGCAGGTCGAACACGTCGGTCACCGCCTCCTGGATCCGCTCGTCCGGCGCCGCGCCGGTCCCGAAGGTCTCCACGAACAGCCCGACCGGCTCGGCCTTGCCGATCGCGTACGCCACCTGCACCTCGCAGCGGGACGCCAGCCCGGCGGCCACCACGTTCTTCGCGACCCACCGCATCGCGTACGCCGCCGACCGGTCCACCTTCGACGGGTCCTTACCGGAGAAGGCGCCGCCGCCGTGCCGCGCGTACCCGCCGTAGGAGTCGACGATGATCTTGCGCCCGGTGAGCCCGGCGTCGCCCATCGGCCCGCCGATCTCGAACCGGCCGGTCGGGTTGACCAGCAGCCGGTAGCCGGAGGTGTCGATGTCCAGGCCGGCCAGCTCCGGGTCGACCACGTGCTCCTTGATGTCCGGCTCGAGCAGCGTCTTCAGGTCGATGTCGGCCGCGTGCTGGGAGGACACCACCACGGTGTGCAGCCGCACCGGCCTGCCGTCCACGTACTCGATCGTGACCTGCGTCTTGCCGTCCGGGCGCAGGTAGGGCACGCTGCCGTCCTTGCGCACCGCGGTCAGCCGGCGGGCCAGCCGGTGCGCCAGCGCGATCGGCAGCGGCATCAGCTCGGGCGTCTCGTCGCACGCGTAGCCGAACATCATGCCCTGGTCACCGGCGCCCTGCCTGGCGACCTCGTCGACCTCACCCTCCTCGCGGGTCTCGTGCGAGGAGTCGACACCCTGCGCGATGTCCGGGGACTGCGAGCCGATCGACACGCTGACACCGCAGGACGCGCCGTCGAAGCCCTTCTTCGAGGAGTCGTAGCCGATCTCCAGGATCTTGTCCCGGACGATGGTGGGGATGTCCGCGTACGCGTCCGTGGTCACCTCGCCCGCGACGTGCACCTGACCGGTGGTGATCAGGGTCTCGACCGCGACCCGGCTGCTGCGGTCCGCTCGCAGCAGGGCGTCGAGGATCGCGTCGCTGATCGCGTCCGCGATCTTGTCGGGGTGACCCTCCGTCACGGACTCGGAGGTGAAGAGACGGCGGGACACAGCACTCCTCGGGAACTCTTGGGGGTTGTCGCGCGGAGTCTACCGGCGCCCGCGGACGACCCCTATCACTCGTCCGGTGCGGGGTACGTCGGCCGTCCGCGACAGCTCCCGGCCGGAGGCCCCGATCGGGGACCTCGCGCCGGCCGGCCGGTCGGTCACCGCAGCCTGGCGGCGACGAGGTCCCAGACCGTCGCCGCCAGCGCGGCCTTCGGCCCGGGCGGCACCTCGACCTCCACGCCGTCCCCGGTCAGCACCACCGCGGAGTTCTCCGGCGTGTCGAACGCCAGCCCGTCGCCGACCGGGTTGACCACCAGCAGGTCGCTGCCCTTGCGGACGAGCTTGCGGCGGCCGTGGGTGAGCCAGTCCGCCTGGGCGTCGCCGGTCTCCGCGGCGAAGCCGACCACCAGCTGACCCGGCCGCCGGGCCGCGACCAGCTCGGCGAGCACGTCCGCGGTGCGCTCCAGCTCGACCGGCGGCGGGACGCCGGCATCCTTCTTGATCTTGGCCGACTCCGCCTTGACCGGCCGGAAGTCGGCCACCGCGGCGGCCATCACGACCACGTCGGCGTCGCCGGCGGCGACCAAGGTCACGTCCCGCAGCTCCGCGGCGGACTCCACCCGCAGCACCTCGGTGCCGGTCGGGTCGGGCAGCGCGACGTTCGCCGACACCACCGTCACCTCTGCGCCGCGGGCCGCGGCGACCAGCGCCAGCGCGTACCCCTGCCGCCCGCTGGACCGGTTCCCGAGGAACCGCACCGGGTCGACCGCCTCCCGGGTGCCCCCGGCGGTGACCAGCACCCGCCGGCCCCACAGGTCGCGCGGCAGGCAGTCCGGCCGGGCCAGCAGCAGCCGGGACAGCTCGGCCAGGTCGGCCGGGTCCGGCAGCCGGCCGCGGCCGGTGTCCGCACCGGTCAGCCGGCCCTCGGCCGGGTCGAGGACGACGGTGCCGCGCTCGCGCAGGGTGGCCACGTTGGCCCGGGTGGCCGGGTGCTCCCACATCTCGGTGTGCATCGCCGGCGCCAGCAGCACCGGACACCGCGCGGTGAGCAGGACGCTGCTGAGCAGGTCGGCGGCCAGGCCGTGCGCGGCGCGGGCCAGCAGGTCGGCGGTCGCCGGCGCGACCACGACGAGGTCCGCCTCCCGGCCGAGCCGCACGTGCGGCACGTCGTGCGCGTCGCTCCACACCTCGGTGTGCACGGGGTGGCCGGACAGCGCCGCCCAGGTCGGCTCCCCGACGAAGCGCAGCGCGCCGGCGGTCGGCACCACCCGGACGTCGTGTCCGGTCTCGGTCAGCGCGCGCAGCAGCTCGGCCGCCTTGTACGCGGCGATGCCGCCGGCGATGCCCAGCACCACCCGCGGCCGGCCGGCTGTCCCGCTCACCGGCCCAGCCTAAGGCGGGGATCGCCCGGCCCGGTCAGGCGGACCTGCCGTCAGTCGAGCCCGGCCGTCGGTCGGCCCCGGCCGCGAGCCGGCCCGGCACGCCTTCCTTCCGGATGATGTCTCCGACGTGCGAGGTGATCCCGACCGGGCCGGTCACGACGACGCCGGCGCCGCTGCGCCGCGCCTCGGCCACGACGTCGCGCAGCCGGTCCAGGCCCTCGACCGGGTCGTACGGCAGCCAGCGGTCCGCGCTACCGGGGTTGAGGAACTCCGTGGTCACCCGCGCTCGGGAGGTGTGCAGCTGGATTACCCATGCGCGCCCGCCGTCGTGCGCCCACTCGATCCGGACCGAGCCGAGCTCGGCAGCCGCGCGGCGGACCAGCGCCGCCACGTCCGCCACCACGTCGGCCGGCAGCGTCTCGGCCGGCCGGCTGCCCTGCATGAACGCATCGCCCGCGCCCCGGACGCCTTCGAGCAGGACCGACCCGTCCTCGGCGGTCGCGGTCGCGCCGGAGAACCGCGCGTCGACCGCCCGCTGGTCCAGGACCGCGGCGATCCGGTCCCCGGTCGGGTCCTCCTTGGCGAGGAGCAGGAACGGGTCGAGCCAGCCCCGGTGGCTGGTGAACAGGCCCGGCTGCGGCTCGGTCGGGCAGGTGCGGATCCACCGCTCGACCGCCGGGGCCCGGTCCCCCGTCCCGAAGGTGAACGGCGCCACCTTCCGGCCGATCACCGTCGTCACCGGCACCGGAAGCCCGAGCAGGTGCGCGACCAGCAGCCCGTACGCCTTGTCGCCGATGTGCCTGCTGAACCCGTTCGGCCAGGAGGGGGTGACCCGCAGCGGCGGCGGCTGCACGTCGACCTGCTCCCACAGCACGGTGGTCCGCCGCCGGGCGCCCACCCGCACCGGGTGCACGGAGAACTCGACCCGGCCGGGCAGGTCGGCAGTCAGGTCGAGCAGGCCGTAGACGGTGCGCAGCAGCTCGATGCCGAGCGGAGTCGGCAGCGCCGCGGCGTCCGCGTCCTCGACCGCTCGCGGCGTCGCGCCGGGGGCGAACTCGATCACGCCGCCGAGCAGGACGCCGGACACGCCGCCGTCCTTCACGTCGATCATTTCGTTGACGATCGTGTAGTAGCCCTGGTCGCCGAAGTCCCGGACCGCCGCTGCGGCGTCGTCGACACTCGCCAGGCCGTAGAGGAACGGGGTGCCCTTGCTGTCCCGGTCCAGGAACGTGCGGACGTTGAGCCGCCCCGCCGGGCCGATCGCCGAACTCAGCGCCGCCAACGCGCCGGGCAGCCGCTCGACGCCGGGCGGCACGGCCCCGCCGAGCACGAGGTGTCGTGGCGTGCCGTCCGGGGCGAAGCTGGCGAACCGGGCCACGTTGACCCGGGTCGCGATCTCCGCCAGCCGGTCGTCCTTGAGCATCGCGGGCCTCAGACCGCCGAGGGGACGAGGCTGCGGGCCCGGCCGGCCGCCCGCCGGACCGGCCCGACGTCCAGGTCGGCCTCCGCCAGCTCCGGCAGCGCGGCGGCGATCAGCTCGGCCGCGACGGCCGGCGGCAGCGGCTGCAGCGCCGCGTCGAGCACGGCCACCCCGCTGTCCAGGGCGGACTCCAGCTCGACGCAGCAGCCGACGCTGAACTGCCAGCCGTCGGCGAACACCACCGTCTTCGCGTACGTCTCGATGACCTGCTGCCAGAGGCTGTGGTAACCGTGCTGCGCGAGCCCATCCTCCTCGTACTCACTCGGATCCAGCACGTCCTGGCCGGCGAACGCGGCGCGCACCCTGGCCAGCAGCGCTCGGCTGCTCTCCCGGTTGGCGAGCTTGGCCGCCGCCTTGAGGACCTCCTCGTCCAGCTCGGCGGAGCGGCGCAGGCCCACGTAGACCGGCCCGGTGGTGATCGGCTGGCTCACGTAGACCAGCGAGCGGGGGGCCGGCAGGTGACCGAGCATCTCGGTCAGCACGTCCTCGACCGACGGGACTCCCTGCCGCACCGCTGTCGTCACCTCGGTCGCCTCTCCCTGGCCGTCGGGTCGGGGTCCATTCTGGCCGGTCGCACCGACAATTCCGGGCTCCGACTCGGGCGGCGGCGCCGAGTCCGGCAGGAGTTGGTCATCAATCTCGGCCTTCCGGTCGAGGTTGTCCGGATCGGCCAGGGCGGCCACCCGGCGTGCAAAGGTCAGCTGGCGCCCGACGGTGATCGTGGAGAGCAGGACCGGCACCGCCGCGGCGGCACCGAGCGGGATCCACGGCTCCCGGACCGCCCAGGAGAGCACGGCGAGCACGGCGGCCACCAGCGAGGCCAGCAGGTACGGCCGGGCACCCTTCCGGAGCCGGAACGGGCGCACCCGGTCCGCCTCCAGACAGTGCCAGCGCGGCGCGGTCATCAGGTAGCCGGCGGCGCTCGCGGCCACCGCGAGCGCCGCCCATAGCGTCCTGGCCACGCCCTCGGTCACCGGGACGAGCAGAACAGCGACGACGTACAGGGGGACGATGGCGATCAGCGCCCTCATCCCCTTCCGGCGCCGTCGATCCATCCACGCCGTCCGGTCGTTCGGGTCCTGCCGCCGGATCCGCCACACCCGCTCCACCGACTGCTGCTCGGAGCGGTGCAGCGTCGACAGCTGCAGCACGGCGTGGCCGGCGAAGACCCCGGCCAGGATGACCCCGCTCGCCCAGGTGAGCTCCACGGCCGGCCCGGCCGCGCTGAGCGCGAGCAGGAAGCCGGCGGCCAGGAACATCAGCGCCAGCACGAACAGCGCGGTCGCCTCGTCGGTGCGGCCGTACTTCAGCCGGGCCCGCTGGGCCAGGTTGTAGGTCTCCTTCTTGTACTGCTCGAACAGCCGCCGGTCGATCTCCTCGGCCGGCCGGTTCCAGTCGCGCAGCCAGCTGTTGCGCGTCCGGCCGGCGATGAAGGTGAAGTAGAGGTAGGAGTCGCGCAGCTCCTCGTGCTGGTCGCCCCGCGGGAGCCGCAGCTCGGAGCTGAGCGACAGCAGCAGGAGGATCACCGCGGCCACGGTGAGCGCGAAGTAGCAGCCCGCCATGAGCTTGACGAACCGGACGTCGTGGGACCCGAAGCGCCACGTGGTGGCGAGCACGTCGGTGCGGAAGAGGAACGCGATGGCGCCGGTGGTCAGGAACGCGATGCCGACCAGGACCCGGTTGATCTTGTCGTCCTGGTGCTTCGTCGCGTCCAGGACCTCCTGGTAGGACTCCCGGGCCCGGCCCAGCTTCGCCGCGACCTCCGAGTCTGCCCGCTTCCCCACCGGTGCCTCCTCAGCGCGACGGCGGGGCGCAGCCTAGTGGCTCAGGCGTCGACCTGTTCGTGGGTGAGCAGACCCGAGTTGATCTCGCGCAGGGCGATCGACAGCGGCTTCTCCTGTGGCTGGGTGTCGACCAGCGGCCCGACGTACTCCAGCAGGCCCTCGCCGAGCTGGCTGTAGTACGCGTTGATCTGGCGGGCGCGCTTCGCCGCGTAGATGACCAGCGCGTACTTCGAGCTGGTGCGCTCCAGCAGCTCGTCGATGGGGGGGTTGGTGATCCCCTCGGGGATCGCGGCCGTGCCGGACACTCGCGTCAACTACTTCCTGCGCCGGGGAACTGGGTGCTCCATCAACGTTACCAACTCGTCGGCCGCGCGCTCGACCGAGTCGTTGACCACGCTGACGTCGAACTCGGCCTCGCTGGCCAGCTCGATGCGGGCCTGGTCCAGCCGCTGCCGGATGACCTCCTTCGGCTCGGTGCCGCGGCCGGCCAGCCGGCGCTCCAGCTCCTCGAACGACGGCGGCGCCAGGAAGACGAACTGGGCGTCCGGCATCAGCTTGCGGACCTGCCGCATGCCCTGCAGCTCGATCTCCAGCAGCGCCGACTTGCCCGCCGCGAGGCGCTCCATGATCGGCGCGCGGGGCGTGCCGTACCAGTGCCCGGCGTACTGCGCGTGTTCCAGCAGGTCGCCGGCGGCGACCATCTCCTCGAACTCCGCCCGGTCGACGAAGTGGTACTCCACGCCGTCGACCTCGCTGCGCCGCGGCCGGCGGGTGGTCACCGACACGGAGACCCACACCTCCGGGTGCCGGTGCCGGACGGCCGCGGCCACGGTGCCCTTCCCGACGCCGGAAGGGCCGGACAGCACCGTCAGCCGCGCCTCGGCGGGCTCGTCGGCACCCGGGACGAGCGACACAGGACGGAGCGTCTCCTCAGGAGGAGCCGGCGCCGGCGCCGAACTCCCGCTCGAGAGCGCTTCGCTGCTTCGCACCCAGTCCCCGTACCCGCCGGGTGGGCGAGATCTCCAGTCGTTCCATGATCTTCGCGGCGCGGGCCTTGCCGACGCCCGGCATCGACTCCAGCACCGCGGAGACCCGCATCTTGCCGATGACGTCGTCGGACTCGCCGGCGGAGAGGACCTCGGCGATGGAGACCCCGTTGCGCTTGAGGCGCTCCTTCAGTTCCGCCCGCGCCTTGCGGGCCGCGGCGGCCTTCTCCAGCGCGGCGGCACGCTGCTCCGGGGTGAGGGGCGGCAGGGGCACCTGATTTCTCCTCGGACGGGTCGGATCTCGGGGGTGGACGATGTGCGGCAACTTAGCGAGCAGCGCCCCTCAGGGGCAACGTGGCGGCCCTAGTCGGTGCCCGATCCGCCGGATCCGGACACCGGTTGTGACCGAATCGTGTGCACTTCGGCGGCCAGCCGGGCGGCCGCGGCGCGCAGCCGGCCGAGGTCCGGACCGTTCCCGAGGACCTCCCGGGACGCCGCCGGCAGCACGTCCGGCAGCGCCGCACCGAAGACCGCCGGCAGGTCCGCGGCGCTGGCGCCCTGCGCGCCGAGTCCCGGTGCCAGGATCGGCCCGCGCAGGTGGTCCAGCCGGTGCCCGTGCCCGTGCAGGGTCGCCCCGACCACCGCGCCCACCGAGCCCAGCGGGCCGCCGGTCACGGCCAGCTCGGCCGCGTTCGCCTCGGCCACGTCGTCGAGCACCCGCTGGGCGACGGTCCGCCCGTCCGGCCCGGTGGCCCGCTGCACCGAGCCGCCCTCCGGGTTGGACGTCAGCGCCAGCACGAACACGCCGGCCCCGTACGCGTACGCCGATCCCAACAGCGGGCGCAGCGAGCCGAAGCCCAGGTACGGGCTCGCGGTCAGCGCGTCCGCGGCCAGCGGCGACGCCGGGTCGGTGTAGGCACCGGCGTAGCCGGCCATGGTGCTGCCGATGTCGCCGCGCTTGACGTCGAGCACGGCCAGCGCGCCGGCCGCCCGGATGCCGGCCAGCACCCGCTCCAGCACCGCCACCCCGCGGCTGCCGAAACGCTCGAAGAACGCCGACTGCGGCTTGAGCACGGCCACCCGGTCGGCCAGCGCCTCCACCACCGTCAGGGCGAACCGCTCCAGTCCGGCCACGCCCTCCGGCAGGCCCCAGTCCCGCAGCAGCGGCAGGTGCGGGTCGATCCCCACCACCAGCGCCCCCCGGGTCGCCACCGCGGCGCTGAGCCGCTCGCCGAACGGCGCGGTCGCCGGGGCGCGCGGCGCGCCGGGCCCGGCGGCCGGGGACGGCCCGGCCGGTGGGCCGGGCGTCACAGCTCGTCCGAGCCGAGTCGCCAGGCCGGCCGCGGCGGTGCCGCCGGGTCGGGGCGGTGCTCGTCGCCGACCTTGGCCCGGTGGGCGTAGCCGACGGCGTCGGCGAGCCGTGCGAAGCCGCGCTCGGCGAGCGCGGCGCGCAGCTCGCCCAGCACCCGGGCCGGCGCGGACGGGTCGCCGAAGACAGCGGTGCCCACGGACACCGCGGACGCCCCGGCCAGCACGAACTGCAGGGCGTCCAGCCCGCTGGTGATCCCGCCGGCGCCGAGGATCGGCACCTCCGGCAGCGCCGCATGCACCTGCCACACGCAGCGGACCGCGACCGGCCGGATCGCCGGCCCGGACAGCCCGCCGGTGCCGCCGGCCAGCACCGGGCGCAGCGTGTCCGGGTCGATGACCAGCCCGAGCAGCGTGTTGACCAGCGTCAGCCCGTCCGCGCCGGCCCGCACGCAGGACCGGGCGACGGCCACGATGTCGGTGACGTCCGCGGACAGCTTGGCCAGCACCGGCAGCTTCGGCGAGGTCTCGGCGCGGACCGCCGCCACCACCCGGGCGGCGGCGTCCGGGTCGCAGGCGAAGACCTGGCCGCGGTCCTCCACGTTCGGGCAGGAGATGTTCACCTCGACGCCGACCACCGCCCGCGCGTACCGCAGCTCGCGCGCCAGCTCGGCGTACTCGTGCACGGTGCCGCCGGCGATGCTCACCACCGCCCGGGCGCCGCGCTCGGCCAGCCACGGCAGGTCGTACGCGACGAAGGTGTTGACGCCCGGGTTCTGCAGCCCGATCGAGTTGAGCATCCCGCTCGGCGTCTCCGCCATCCGGGGGGTGGGCCGGCCGGCCCGCGGCCGCACGGTGACCGACTTCGTCACCACCGCCCCCAGCGACGAGAGCGGGAAGAACGGCTCCAGCTCGCGGCCGGTCGCGGCGCAGCCGGAGGCGGTGAGCACCGGGTTGGGCAGGGTGGCCGGGCCGAGCGCGGTGGCCAGGTCGACCGCCTCCGGCGGGAGCGCGGTCACCCGACCACGCCCGCGCCCAGGGCGTCGGCCGGCACGATGCCCACGTCGTCCCAGCGCACCCGCTCGGCGGCGAAGACCGGGCCGTCCACACAGGACCGGGTCATCCGGGTGACGCCGTCCTCGCCGACCACCGGCAGCACGCAGGTCATGCACACCCCGATCCCGCAGGCCATCGACTCCTCCACGGCGACCTGGCAGGGCAGCCCGTACGACGCCGCCACCGCGCCGACCGCGCGCAGCATCGGCATCGGCCCGCACGCGTACACAGCCAGCGCGCCGGTACGTTCCAGCTCGTCCGGCAGCACGTCCACCACGGTGCCGCGGGTGCCGGCCGAGCCGTCGTCGGTGGTGACCGTCACCGCGCCGGCGGCCCGCTTCGCCTCCAGCTCGCCGAAGAGCCGGTCGGCGGTGCCGGCACCGAGCAGGAAGTCCACCCGGCACTCCCGGGCCCGCAGCGCCTCGGCGAGGGAGAACAGCGGCGCCGAGCCGTAGCCGCCGCCGACCAGCAGGCAGCCGACCGGCGCGGCGGGCAGCCGGAACGGCGTGCCGAGCGGGCCGACCAGGTCCAGCGGCTCCCCCGGCCGGACCCCGGCGAGCCATTCGGTGCCGGCGCCGTGCACGCCGACCACGAACTGCACGGTCCCCGAGTACGCCCCCGTCGGGGTCGCCCGGTAGAGCGCGAAGCACCGGGGCAGCAGCAGCGCGCTGAGCCGGCCGCCGACCGACACCATGACGAACTGCCCGGGCCGGGCCCGCTCCGCGATGCCGCCGGCGGCGACCTCGAGCAGGTGGTACGCCCCGACCCGGCGGCGCCCCAGCACCTCCCCGCGGACCTGCACCGGTGCTCGCTGCGGCGCCGCCGTGTCCGCCGTCACCGGGCCTCCCCCCTCAGCTGCGCGTGCAGCTCCTGCAGCGGGCGCACCCCGATGGCACCCCGGCGCAGCGCCTCCACGCCCTGCACGCAGGCTGTCATGCCCTGCACGGTGGTCATGCACGGGATCCCCATGGCGACCGCGGCGGTGCGGATCTCGTACCCGTCCAGCCGCGGCCCGGAGTTGCCCGGGCTCCCCCACGGCGTGTTGAAGACCAGGGCGACGTCGCCGCGCAGGATCCGCTCCACGCAGTCGGGCACCTCCGCGGACCCGCGCCGGTGGCGCGGCACCACCTGGACCGGCACGCCGTGCCGGCGCAGCGCCAGCGCGGTGCCCTCGGTGGCCAGCAGCTCGAACCCGAGGTCGGCCAGCCGCATCACCGGCAGGATCGCGGCCCGCTTGTCCCGGTTGGCGATCGAGACGAAGGCCCGGCCGCCGGTCGGCAGCGACCCGTACGCGGCCGCCTGCGACTTCGCGAAGGCGGTGCCGAAGGCGGCGTCCAGCCCCATCACCTCGCCGGTGGAGCGCATCTCGGGCCCGAGCACGGTGTCCACCCCGGACCCGTCCGCGGCCCGGAACCGGTGGAACGGCAGCACCGCCTCCTTCACCGCCACCGGTGCGTCCGCCGGCAGGTCGCCGCCGTCGCCGGCGGCCGGCAGCAGCCCCTCCGCCCGCAGCTGCCGCACCGACGCGCCGAGCGCGATCCGGGCCGCCGCCTTGGCCAGCGGCACCGCGGTCGCCTTGGACACGAAGGGCACCGTCCGGGACGCCCGCGGGTTGGCCTCCAACACGTTCAGCACGCCGTCCTTGAGCGCGTACTGGACGTTGATCAGGCCGCGCACCCCGATCCGGCGGGCCAGCTCGGTGGTGGCGTGCCGGACCGCGGCGACGTCGGACGAGCCCAGCGTGATCGGCGGCAGCGCGCAGGCCGAGTCGCCGGAGTGGATGCCGGCCTCCTCGATGTGCTCCATCACGCCGCCGAGGTAGAGCTCCTCGCCGTCGAAGAGGGCGTCCACGTCGATCTCGACCGCGTCGTCGAGGAAGCGGTCGACCAGGATCGGGTGCTCGGCGTTGGCGCCCTGCCCGGCCACGTGCTTGGCCAGGTACGACTCCAGCGCCTCCTCGTCGTACACGATCTCCATGCCGCGCCCGCCGAGCACGTACGACGGGCGGACCAGGACCGGGTACCCGATCGCCTCGGCCACCACCTGCGCCTCGGCGAAGGACGAGGCCGTGCCGTGCCGCGGCGCCGGCAGCCGCGCCTCGCCGAGCAGCCGGCCGAACGAGCCGCGGTCCTCGGCGAGGTGGATCGCCTCCGGCTGGGTGCCGAGGATCGGCACGCCGGCGTCCTTGAGCCGCTGCGCCAGCCCCAACGGGGTCTGCCCGCCGAGCGTGCAGACCACCCCGGCGACGGTGCCGGACCCCTGCTCCGCGTGCACCACCTCCAGGACGTCCTCCAGGGTGAGCGGCTCGAAGTAGAGCCGGTCGGAGGTGTCGTAGTCGGTGGACACGGTCTCCGGGTTGCAGTTGACCATCACGGTCTCGTAGCCCGCGTCCCGCAGCGCCATGGCCGCGTGCACGCAGGAGTAGTCGAACTCGATGCCCTGGCCGATCCGGTTCGGCCCGGAGCCGAGGATCAGCACCTTCGGCCGGTCCGGCTGCGGCGCGACCTCGGTCTCCTCGTCGTACGTCGAGTAGTGGTACGGCGTCGCGGCCGCGAACTCGGCCGCGCAGGTGTCCACGGTCTTGAAGACCGGCCGGACGCCGAGCCGGTGCCGCAGCGACCGCACCCCGGCCTCCCCGGCCAGCTCCGGGCGGAGCGCGGCGATCTGCCGGTCGGACAGCCCGTACCGCTTGGCCCGGCGCAGCAGCGGCTCGGTGAGCGTGGGCGCGTCGACGACGTCACCGCCGACGTCCTGCACCAGCGCCACCTGGTCGACGAACCACGGGTCGATGCCGCTGGCCGCGGCCACCTCCTCGACGCTCGCCCCGGCCCGCAGCGCCCGCTCCACGGTGTAGATCCGGCCGTCGGTGGGCACCCGCAGCTCGGCCAGCAGCTGGTCCCGGTCCTCCGGCGACACGTCCGGGTCCCGGCCGGTCCAGAAGCCGGCGGCGGCCGTCTCGGTGGAGCGCAGCGCCTTGCCCAGCGCCTCGGCGAAGTTGCGGCCGATCGCCATCGCCTCGCCGACGCTCTTCATGTGCGTGGTCAGCTCCGGGTCGGCGCCGGGGAACTTCTCGAACGCGAACCGCGGCACCTTGACCACCACGTAGTCCAGCGTCGGCTCGAACGACGCCGGGGTCTCGCCGGTGATGTCGTTGCGGATCTCGTCCAGGGTGTAGCCGATGGCGAGCTTCGCGGCGATCTTCGCGATCGGGAAGCCGGTCGCCTTCGACGCCAGCGCGGACGACCGGGACACCCGCGGGTTCATCTCGATGACGACCATCCGGCCGGTCCGCGGGTGCACCGCGAACTGGATGTTGCAGCCGCCGGTGTCCACCCCGACCTCACGCAGCACCGCGACGGCGAGGTCCCGCATGGCCTGGTACTCCCGGTCGGTCAGCGTCATCGCCGGCGCCACCGTGACCGAGTCCCCGGTGTGCACGCCCATCGGGTCGACGTTCTCGATCGAGCACACCACCACGACGTTGTCGTGCCAGTCGCGCATCAGCTCGAGCTCGAACTCCTTCCAGCCGAGCACGCTCTGCTCGACCAGCACCTCACCGACCGGGCTGGCAGCCAGCCCGGCGACCGCCATCCGGCGCAGCCGCACCGGGTCGCGGGCCACCCCCGAGCCGGCGCCACCCATGGTGAACGACGGCCGCAGCACCACCGGCAGGCCCAGCTCGGCCGCCGCGGCGACCACCTCGTCGAGCGAGTGGCAGACCGCCGAGCGGGGCACCTCGCCGCCGGCCCGGCGGACGACGTGCTTGAACTGCTCCCGATCCTCGCCGCGCCGGATCGCGCCGACGTCGGCGCCGATCAGCCGCACCCCGTACCGGTCGAGCACGCCGCCCTCGGCCAGCTCGACGGCGATGTTCAGCGCGGTCTGCCCGCCCAGGGTGGCCAGCAGCGCGTCCGGCCGCTCCCGGGCGATCACCTTCGCCACGAAGGCGGCGGTGAGTGGCTCGACGTAGGTCGCGTCGGCGAACTCCGGGTCGGTCATGATCGTCGCCGGGTTGGAGTTGACCAGACTCACCCGCAGGCCCTCCGCCCGCAGCACCCGGCAG
>JBJMII010000071.1:0-45343 GCA_045806925.1 Mycobacteriales bacterium | reverse complement strand
GCTGGACGAGGTGGAGAAGGCGCACTCGGACGTCTTCGACGTGCTGCTGCAGGTGCTCGACGACGGCCGGCTGACCGACGGCCAGGGCCGGACCGTGGACTTCCGCAACACCATCCTGATCCTCACCTCCAACCTCGGCTCGCCGATCATCGCCGACCCGACCCTGCCGGAGGCGTCGAAGAAGGACGCGGTGCTGTCGGTGGTCCGGTCGCACTTCAAGCCGGAGTTCCTCAACCGGCTCGACGACATCGTCGTCTTCGACGCGCTGAACACCGAGGACCTGACCCGCATCGTGGCCATCCAGGTGGCCGCGCTGGCTCGCCGGCTGGCCGCGCGGCGGCTGACCCTGCAGGTCAGCGACGCGGCCCGGGAGTGGCTGGCGATCAACGGCTTCGACCCGGTCTACGGGGCGCGGCCGCTGCGCCGGCTGGTGCAGGCCGCGATCGGCGACCAGCTGGCCCGCGCGCTGCTGTCCGGCGAGATCCGGGACGGCGACACCGTCGTGGTCGACCAGGTCGAGGACCGGTCCGGGCTGTCGGTCGCCCCGGCGACGACGGTGACCGTCTGAGGCGTCCTCCCTGCGGTTCGTGCGACTTCGCGTCGCCGGGGCGACGCTTGTTCGCACGAACCGGAGGCCGGCCGGTGAGCGCGGCGCCGCTGCGGGGTCAGAGCCCGTCGCGGATGCACTGCTCGATCTCGTTCTGGCTGGGCTTGTGGCCGATCCGGTCCTCGCAGTCGCGGATCGTGCGCAGGCCCTGCCAGCCGAGGGAAGCGGCGATGGTGAGTGCGACCACGCCGGCGACCAGGCCGGCGGCGGCGCGGCCGCGGCCCGGGCGGCGCCCTCCGCGGGTCACGAGCAGTCCGGCCGCGCTGCAGCCCACCGCGACCAGCCCCAGCAGCAGGCCCGGGTAGACGAGCAGGCCGAACGGGATGGCCAGCACCCCGATCACCACCGACGCGGTCGCCGCCCGGCTGGGCCGGGTGACCGGCGGGTCCTCGGTCAGCGTCGGGGCACGGTCGGACGGCACGCCGGACAGTCTGCCCTCTCCCGGCCGCCGGGCGGGCACCAGCGGGCTGCGGCGGCGAGCGTGTCGGCTTGCGGCGGATGCTGGGCGGGTACGGTGCCGGCCTACACCCGCGAGCCCAGGAGGGGAAGATGACCACGCCCTACGACCCGGGGCGTCCGGAGGACCGGCCTTCGGACCAGCCCGGGTACCCGCCCGCGCCCCCGCCGGAGCAGTATCCGCAGGGCCAGCCGCCGCAGGGCGGTGGGTACGCCGGCGGTCCGGGCGGCGGCGGCCAGTTCCCGCCCGCGCCGGACTACGGCGGCACCCCCCAGTACGGCAACGCCCCGGGGTACGGCAACGCCCCGGGGTACGGCAACGCCCCCCAGTACGGCGACCCGTACGGCGCGCCGATCGCTCCGGTGGCCCCGCCGAACGAGGTGCTCCGGGCCGTCCAGCTGATGTTCCTGCGGGTCGCGCTCGGCGTGCTCAACGCGCTGGTCGCGTTCGCCTCCGCGAACTCGATCAAGGACTCGATCCGGGAGAACGACCCCAGCCTGAGCCAGGACCAGGTCGACTCGGCGTTCGCCGTCGCGATCGCGGTCACCGTCTTCTTCGGGCTGGTGTTCGCCGTCCTCTACGTCCTGCTCGCCATCCAGGTGCGCAAGGGGAAGAACTGGGCGCGCATCGTCACCTGGGTGCTCGCCGGCCTCGGCGTGGTCGGCGGGCTGCTCGGCCTGCTCGGCACCGGTACCGGGCTGGAGAAGGGGCTGGGCGTGATCATCCTGCTGGTGGACGCGGCGATCATCGTGCTGCTGGCGATGAAGCCGGCGAACGCGTACTTCGCCGCCCGTCGGGCCCCCCGCTACTAGTTCTCGAGGAAGTCCGGCGCGGGCCGGGTGTGCGTCGAGCACCCGGCCCGCCGCCGTGGGGCGGGTCGCTCAGCGGGCGGTCTGGCCGCCGTCGATCTCCAGCACCGCCCCGGTCAGGTACGAGGACTCGTCCGAGCAGAGCCACCGGATCGCGGCCGCGATCTCCTCGGCGCGGGCGATCCGGCCGAGCGGCGCCCACTTGCCGACCTGTGCTTTGGTCGCGTCGTCCATGACGGCCAGCCCGCCGGCCTCCACCGAGCCCGGGGTCACCGCGTTCACCCGGATCCCCCGCTCCGCGTAGTCCAGCGCGGCGACCCGGGTCAGCCCGATCACCCCGTGCTTGGCCGCCGCGTACGCACCCATGCCGGGCACGCCGTGCGTGCCGGCGCGGGAGCTGACGTTGACGATCGCGCCGCCCGGCGCCATCGCCGGGAGCTCCGCGCGCAGCGCCAGGAAGACCGCCCGCAGGTCGACCGCGACGATCCGGTCGAAGTCGGCGACCTCGATGCCGGCCAGCGGGGTCGGCCGGTGGCTGGCGCCGGCGTTGTTCACCGCCGCGTCCAGCCGCCCGTACGCGGCCAGCGTCCGCTCGACCACCCGCTCGACCTGCGCCTCGTCGGTGACGTCGGTCGGCACCACGCTCGCCGGTCCGGGCAGCGACCCGGCCACGTCGGCGAGCGCGTCGGCGTCCCGGGCGGCGAGCACGACGCTGGCGCCGGCCACGCTGAGCGCCCGCGCCGTCGCCGCCCCGATGCCCCTGCTGGCACCGGTGACCAGCGCGACCTTTCCCGTCATGCTGTCCATGCCCGGAACGCTAGGCGGCCGGCCGGCCGCCGTCGTCCCGCCGGCGTCGTACCTCGCGTACCGCACCGGGCGTACGGCACTACGGTGACGGGATGCCGCCCACCGCACTCGTGACCGGGGCCACCGCCGGGATCGGCGCCGCCTTCGCCCGCGCGCTCGCCGCCGAGGGCAGCGACCTCGTGCTGGTCGCGCGCGACACCGCCCGGCTGGAGGCGGCCGCCGCGGAGCTGCGCGACCGGCACCGGGTGGCAGTGCAGGTGCTGCCCGCCGACCTGACCGACCGGGCGGCGTCCCGGGTGGTCGAGGCGCGGGTCGCGGACGCCGACCGGCCGGTGGACATGCTGGTCAACAATGCCGGGATCGGGCTCAAGGGCCGCTTCTGGGAGACCGAGCTGGCCGACCAGGAGCGGCTGCTCGAGCTCAACTGCACTGCCGTCATGCGGCTGACGCACGCGGCGCTCCGGGCCATGGTGCCGCGCGGCGCCGGCGACGTGATCATCGTGTCGTCCACCGCCGGCTTCGCGCCCGGCTCCCGCGGGCCGTACGCGGCGACGAAGGCCTGGGCGACCGCCTTCGCCGAGGCGATCTCCGGGCAGGTCGCCCCGCACGGGGTGCGGCTGTCCGCGGTGACACCGGGCTTCGTGCACACCGAGTTCCACCAGCGGGCCGGGCTGGACATGTCCCGGCTGCCCGGGGCGATGTGGCTGGAGCCGGACCGGGTCGTCGCCGACGCGCTGCGGGACCACCGGGCCGGCAAGGTCGTCAGCATCCCCGGCCTGCAGTACAAGGTCATCGTCGCGGCCAGCCGGCTGGTCCCGCGCGCCGCCACCCGCCGGGTGACCGCCGCCTTCACCCGCCGGGTGCTGTAGTCAGCGGACGGGCAGCTTGTCCGCCAGCCACGCCTCGGTCGCCGCCCAGGCCTGCTGCGACGCGCCCTGGTGGTGGAACGCCGGCGACGGGTTGTCGAACGCGTGCCCCGCACCGGGATGGGTGAGGAAGGTGGTGTCCGCGTCGCCCGCGGTGACCGCCTCCTCGATCCGCCGTACCACGTCCGCGGGGATGTAGGCGTCGTCCAGGCCGAAGTGGTGCAGGCTCGGGCAGCGCACCTGCGGGGCCAGGTCGAGCAGGTTCGGCAGGGCCGACCCGTAGTAGCTCACCAGGGCATCGGGCCGGACACCGCCCGCGCCGGTCCCGGCCGCGACGGCGAAGGCCAGGCCGCCGCCGAAGCAGAAGCCGAAGACCGCCGTCGGTCCGGCCACCTCCGGCCGCTCCCGCATCGCGGCCAGGACGGCGAGGCCGTCCGCGACCGCCTCCGGCCAGTCGACCCGCCCCATGGCCTCCATGGCGCGGGTCAGCGCGTCCTCCCCGTCCTCGATCACCGGGTCGCCCTGGCGCCAGTACACGTGCGGCACGAGCACGGCATAACCCAGTCCGGCCAGGTCCCGCGCCCGCGCGGTGACGTACGGGGTGACGCCGAAGATCTCCTGGAACAGCACGATGCCGGGCCCCGGCCCGCTCGCCGGCAGGTGCAGGTCGGCGGGCAGCCGCCCGCCGTCGACGGGCACGGAGACGGAGGTGGGTGACGTCATGGGACGAAGGTAGTGCGGCAGCGCGCTATCCGGACGGGCGGTGCCGGATGGGATGATCGCGCCGCCGCCGAGGCGGGACGCGCCGCCCGGACGGTCTCGGTCGGTCCGGCCCGCTGATCAGCCGGCGAAGAGCATCGCCGCCAGCTCCGCCCGGTGCGCCGCGGGCACCCCGTCGAAGGCCGCGATCCACTGCGCCCGCTTGTAGTACCGGTGCATCGGGTGGTCCCAGGTGAAGCCGATCCCGCCCATCGCCTGGATCGCCCCTTCGCAGCCGCCGACGGCGGCGCGGGCCGCCGCGACCGCCGCGGTCGCGACCGCCTCGTCCGCGGCCGGGTCGTCCACCGAGACGCACCAGGCCGCCCGGTAGGCCAGTGAGCGGGCCAGCGCGAGCGCCGCGTAGACGTCGGCCAGCCGGTGCGACACCCCCTGGTACGACCCGATCGGCCGGTCGAACTGGGTGCGCGTCTTCGCGTGCTGCACCGCCAGGTCGAGCGCGCGCTGGGTCACCCCGACCGCTTCGCAGGCGAGCAGCGCCAGCGCCCGGCGGCGGACCGCCCGCAGTACCGGCGCCGCCGGCCCGTCGCCCACCGGCTCAGCCGGCGTGCCGTCCAGCCGCAGCTCGCCGAGCCGCCGGGTCCGGTCCACGGTGGGCAGCGGCCGGACCACGTCCGGGTGCTCGGCCAGCTCGACCCGGAAGAGCCCGACCCGGTCCGCGGCCCGGGCCACCACCACCGCCTCCGCGGCCGAGCCGACGTCGGGCACCGCCCGCTTGACCCCGGTCAGCCGCCAGCCGTCCACGTCGTCGTCCGCCCGGCAGGCCACCGAGGAGCCGGCGTCGCGCAGTGTGCAGGCCGCGTCGTCGGCCCAGGCCAGCGTCGCCGGTCGCGTCGGCGGCCCACCCAGCGCCGGCCCGGCCAGCGCGACCGAGGAGAACCACGGCGCCGGCAGCAGCGCCCGGCCGGCCTCCTCGGCGAGCACCGCGTGCTCGAGCAGGTCGAGCTCCGGGTCCAGCCAGCCCAGCTCGGTCAGCTCCCGCCACACCCCCGGGTCCCAGCCGGCGTCCGAGTCGGCGAGCTCGACCACCCGGTCGACCGGGTAGCGGTCGCCCAGCCACTCGCGGGCCGCGGCCCGGAGCATCTCCTGCTCGGCAGTGAAGGCGAAGTCCACGGGGTGCTCCTATCGGGACGGGCGGGCCGGGCCGGGCCGAGCCGGCCGCTCCGGCGGCGCCCCCCGACTCCGCGGCGGCCGGGACATCAGCGCGACCTCGGCAGTCCGAGCACCCGCTCGGCGACGATGTTGCGGAGGATCTCCGAGGTGCCGGCCTCGATGGTGTTGCCCCGGCTGCGGAGCTGCTGGTACTGCCAGTAGCCGCCCCAGAAACCGCCCTCCCCGGCCAGCTGCCCGTCCGGCCCGAGCAGCTGCACCGCCAGCGCGGTCAGCCGCTGGTTGGCCTCCGACCAGTGCAGCTTGGCCACCGAGCCCTCCGGCCCCGGCACGCCGGTCTTCACCAGCGTCGTCAGTGACCGGTAGTTGGTGAAGCGCAGCCCCTGCAGGTCCACCCAGAGGTCGGCGATCCGGTCCCGGACCAGCGGGTCGGCGGCCGCGCCGGTCTTCGTCGCGGTCAGCAGCAGCCGGCGGAAGAGCACGTCCAGCCGGGCGGTGAGCGCGAAGCCGAGCGTGCCGCGCTCGTGCAGCAGCGTGGTCATCGCCACCTGCCAGCCGCCGCCGACCTCGCCGACCACGTTGGACGTCGGCACCCGCACGTCGGTCAGGAAGATCTCGTTGAACTCCGGGTCCCCGGTGATCTGCCGCAGCGGCCGCACCTCGACGCCCGGTGCGTGCATGTCCAGCAGCAGGTACGTCAGCCCGCGGTGCTTCTGGCTGCCCGGCTCGGACCGGGCGAGCAGGATGCACCAGTCCGCCACGTGCGCGTACGACGACCAGACCTTCTGCCCGTTGACCACGAACTCGTCGCCGTCCAGCTCGGCCCGGGTCCGCAGGCTGGCCAGGTCGGAGCCCGAGCCGGGCTCGGAGAAGCCCTGGCAGAAGACCGTCTCCGCGGACAGGATGCCGCGCAGGTGCGCGCTCTTCTGCTCCGACGTGCCGTGCGCCATGATCGTCGGGCCGGCCATCCCGAGCCCGATCACGCCGACATGGTCCGGCGCGTCCGCCTTGGCCATTTCCTCCAGGTAGATGGCCTGGTAGGTCGGGGGCAGGCCGCGCCCGCCGTACTCCCGCGGCCAGGTCAGGCCGGCAAAGCCGGCGTCGAAGAGCTTGCGGCTCCACTCCCGCGCGTACTCGAAGTCCCAGCGGCCCACGTGCGGGTCCCGCTCGGACCAGTCCGCCGGCAGCGCGGAGGCCAGCCAGGAACGCAGCTCGCCGCGGAACGCGGCCTCGTCCGGGGTGTCGCGGAAGTCCATGTCCCCTCCCGGGTCCGCTCCGGCGACAGCCCGGCAGGCGCAAGCGCCAGCCGCGCGGCCGCCGTCGCTCCCCGCGCGCGTGCCGGAGGACGCGCGCTCCAAGCCGCACCCTACCGGCGGGTAGCCGCAGGCGAAACGTACCCTGCCCGGCGTGACCGACCGGGACCGGCTGCTCGACCTGATCAGGTCGCTCGCCGTCGTGCCCGGCCGGGTGGTGCTCTCCAGCGGCGCCGAGGCGGACTGGTACGTCGACCTCCGCCGGGTCACGCTGCACCACGAGGGCGCACCGCTCGTCGGCCGGGTGCTGCGCGAGCTGACCGGGGACTGGGCGTACGACGCCGTCGGCGGGCTGACGCTCGGTGCCGACCCGGTGGCCACCGCCGTACTGCACGCTGCGGGCCGGCCGGTCGATGCGTTCGTGGTCCGCAAGCAGGGCAAGGCGCACGGGCTGCAGCGCCGGATCGAGGGGCCGGACGTCGCCGGCCGCCGGGTCCTCGCAGTGGAGGACACGTCGACGACCGGCGCGTCCGTGCTGGCCGCGGTCGGGGCACTCGGTACGGCCGGCGCCACCGTGGTCGGGGTGGCCGTCGTGGTCGACCGCGGCGCCGGCGACGCCGTCCGCGCTGCCGGCCTCGACTACCGCGCCGCGTACAGGCTGGCCGACCTCGGCCTGGGGTAGACCGCGCGGTCCTGGCGGGCGCGAACGCGGTCGGACAGAGGCGTGCGCGGCCGGTCCGTCACGGGCCTGCCTGCCCGGCCTTCGCGATGCGGGTGCGCCCGGTTCCCGGCAGCGACCAGTGGTAGAGGGCGACGGCGACCGAGGTGGCCAGGTTGTAGCTGGACACCAGCTCCCGCATCGGGATCGCGACGAGCCGGTCGGCACGGTCCCGCACCGCGGCGGACAGCCCGTGCCGCTCGGCGCCGAAAGCGAGCACGGCCCGGTCCGGCAGCTCGACCCCGCGCAGGTCCTCGCCGGTCGGGTCGAACGCGATCAGCGGCCCGGCCACCGCGCCGGACCGCTCGACCGAGGTCGCGAAATGCAGGCCGGCGGCGGCCCGGACCACCGCCGGGTGCCAGGGGTCGATCGACCCGGTGGACCGCACCGCGGCGCCGAAACCGGCGGCGACCCGCACCACCGCGCCGACGTTGCCCGGGTTGCGCGGGTTGTCAAGGAGCACCGTCGGTCCGGCCGGCGGTGCGGCGGCGGCCGGCCGGCGGGCGAAGCCGACCAGCTCGCTGCCCGGCCGCACCCCGGGCAGCCGTCCCGGCAGTCCCGGGTCGACCGGCACCGCCACCGAGACCCGGTCGGCCAGCTCCGGCGCCAGCGCGGCCGCCAGCCGCAGCACCGCCTCCCGGTCCGTCGTCACCAGCAGCTCCAGCTCGGCACCGAAGCGGGCGGCGTGCTTGACGCAGTGCAACCCGTCCAGCGTGACCACCGACGGGTCCGCGGCCAGCCGCACCGCCTGCCGTCCCGCCTGCCCGCTCGGCCGCCCGACCACCGGACCAGTGTGCGCGCCGCCTGCTCGCCAGCATCCGGCCGGACCAGCGGGTCGGCAGGGACAGGAGTTCCGCCCGGTCATTACCGGGCTCAGCCCGTTGATCCCGCTGCGTGCGGGGAGCAGTATCACCCGTGGCGTCCGACCATCGGGGGGCCGGCAGCTCTTCGCACTGTCCAGAGGAGGCCAGGATGCGTGCCATTCGCCCGCGACGGATAGTCGTGGTGACCGCCGCCCTCGCGCTGTTCGCAGCGCCGGCGGCCTGGGGGTCGACGGCCAGCGTCGGTGCCCTTCAACAGGTGTCCGGCAGCTCACCGTTCGCGGGATGCACGGCGGACCACGTCGCCAGCCAGCCCGGGACGGTCTACCTCAACAGCGAGGTCGAGCCGTGGGTCGCGGCGAGCAAGGTGGACCGCAACGGCGACGGCGCGCTCGACGTGATCGGCGGGTACCACCAGGACCGGTGGAGCAACGGTGCCGCCCGCGGCATCTACTCCAGCGTCTGGTACCAGGGAGCCTGGCACCAGGTCGCGGTCCCCGGGACGTCGGTGTGCGCCGGCGGCATCGACCTGCGGGCGAGCGACCCATGGGTGACCTTCTCGCCGGACGGCGTCGCGTACTACCTGACCCTCACCACGTCGGCCGGCAACGACTCGGCGATGCTGGTCAACCGGTCCACCGACGGCGGTCTGACCTGGAGCCCGCCGGTCACCCTGATCCGCGAGGACAGCGTCTTCAACTTCAACGACAAGAACTCCATCACCGCGGACCCGTTCGACTCCAACTACGTCTACGCCATCTGGGACCGCAGTCGCTTCCCGAGCGACAAGCGGGAAGTGCACTCGATCGCCGGCTTCCCGCGGTCGATCCGCAGCGACGCGATTCTCGTGCGCAGCACGAACGGCGGCCGGACCTGGGAGGCTCCCCGGGCGATCTTCCGGCCGAAGGCCAACCAGTTCGGCATCGGCCACCAGATCGTCGTCCTCTCCGACGGGACGCTGGTGGACAGCTTCATGCTGTTCCACGGCTCGGGCTCGAACAAGAAGGGCCAGGAGGTCGCGGTGATGATCTCCCGCGACAAGGGGGCCACCTGGACCGCTCCGATCAGCGTCGCGAAGGCACTGCCCGGGTTCGTCAGCGATCCGGAGGACGGCGCTCCGGTCCGGACCGGTGACATTATCCCGGACATCGCAGCGGGCCCGAACCGGTCCGTGTACGTCGTGTGGCAGGAAGCGACCCTGGCCTCGTCCGGCTCGGCGATCGCCATGGCGAAGTCGACCGACGGCGGGCTGACCTGGTCCGCACCGGTCCGCGTCAACAAGGTGCCCACCACCCAGGCGTTCACCCCGTCCATCGAGGTGCTGCCTAACGGCACTGTCGGCCTGACCCACTACGACTTCCGCTTCAACACCCCGGACGGCGCGGCCACGCTGCCCACCGACTACTGGTTCCTGCACTCCCACGACGGAGGAGCGACCTGGTCCGAGTCCCGGGTGACCCCCAGTTCGTTCGACATGCGCAAGGCGCCGTTCGCCCGCGGGTTCTTCGTCGGCGACTACGAAGGCCTGACCACCCAGTCCGGCCAGTTCCTGGCGCTGTTCTCGCAGAGCCACGGGACCGATCCCGCCAGCGCCTTCTTCACCCGCATCACAGCCTGACCCATCGGGGCCGCGGAGCGTCGACCCAGGCGCTCCGCGCAGCCCTGGCTTGACGGTGCGGGTGCCCGGGTAGCAGAGCACCGTGGCGAAGACGGTGGTGGTGACCGGGGCGAGTGCCGGGCTCGGGCGGGCGATCGCGCGGGAGTTCGCGCGGCGGGGAGATCGGGTCGCGCTGCTGGCGCGCGGCGAGGACGGGCTCGAGGGCGCGGCGGCGGACGTGCGGCAGGCCGGCGGGCAGGCGCTGCCGATCCCGGTCGACGTGGCCGACGCCGACGCGGTCGAGGCCGCGGCGGAGCACGTCATCGACCGCTTCGGTGACCTGGACGTCTGGGTCAACAACGCCTTCGCCTCGATCTTCGCGCCGACGTGGGAGATCAAGCCGGCCGAGTTCCGGCGCACCACGGAGGTGTCGTACCTGGGCTTCGTGTACGGCACGCTGTCAGCGCTGCGCCGGATGCGCCCCGCCGGGCATGGCGCGATCGTGCAGGTCGGCTCCGCGCTGGCGTACCGGGGGATCCCGTTGCAGTCGGCGTACTGCGGCAGCAAGCACGCCATCCAGGGCTTCACCGAGTCGCTGCGCTGCGAGCTGCTGCACGAGCGCAGCAACGTGCACGTGACGATGGTGCAGATGCCCGCGCTGAACACGCCGCAGTTCGGCTGGGTGCGGTCCCGGCTGTGGAGGATGGCCCAGCCGGTGCCGCCGATCTACCAGCCGGAGGTCGGCGCCCGCGCGGTCGTGCACGCCGCCGACCATCCGCGCCGCCGGGAGTACTGGGTGGGCGGCACCACGGCCGGCACGCTGGTGGCCAACGCGGTCGCGCCCGGACTGCTGGACCGCTACCTCGCCCGGACCGGCTTCCAGGGCCAGCAGACCGACCGGCCGCACGACCCGGCGGACCCGGGCAACCTGCGCCGGCCGCGGGACGAGGCGCCGGGCACCGACCATGGCGCGCACGGCGCCTTCGACGACCAGTCGCACCGGCGCAGCGTGCAGCTGTGGGCCTCCCAGCACCACGGCACGCTCGCCGCCGGGCTCGCCGCCGTCGCGGCGGCCGCCACCGCGGCGGTCAAGCGGCGCTAGATCTCGGCGACGAGGTCGGCGATCGACTGCACGATCCGGCTCGGCCGTACGGGAAGCGGTCCACCATCGCCCGGGCGGTGACCCGGGTCGGGGCGGTGCGCGCCGGCCGGGCCGTCCCGTGAACGTGATCGCGGATCACGTTCACCAACTAGAACACCGGCCTGTGACGGAAACGTCCGGTTTCTGTGGTCGGGTGGTTGGTGAACCTGATCGGGTGCTACCCGGTGACCGACTGCAGCGGGTGGACCCGGCGCCTCCCGGGAGCCGTGCAGGAACTGCTGGCGGCGGACTGGCGCCGGCCGGCCATGCTGGACGAGCTGCCCGGCAGCGGGTACGGGCGGTGCGCGGCCTGTCCCGGCCTCAGTCGGCGCGGTGCCGGCCGCCGTGCCCGACGCTGTCGCCGGGCTCGATCGGCTCCGCCAGCAGCGGCTCCGCGGACATCCCGCCGCCCCGCCGCCGCGACCGGAGCAGCTGGATCGCGGCCGGGACCAGCGACAGCAGCACGACGCCGACGATGACCGGCTCGATCAGCGGCTGGACCGTGTTCCGGACGAAGTCGATCTGGCCGAGGTAGTAGCCGAGCGCGACCACGCCGGCACCCCAGAGCAAGCCGCCGATCGCCGAGTAGAGCGCGTACGTCCGGAAGCGCATCCGGCTGGCACCGGCCATCACGGTGGCGAAGGTCCGCACGATCGGCACGAAGCGGGCCAGCACGATGGTGCGCGCGCCGTACTTGTCGAAGAAGTCGTGCGAGCGCTCGACGTACTCCTGCCGGAAGAGCCGGGAGTCCGGCTTGTTGAAGACCGCCGGCCCGGCCCGGTAGCCGATCCAGTAGCCGACCAGGTTGCCGGCGATCGCGGCCAGCGGCACCAGCGTCAGCGACACCCAGAGCAGGATGTGCAGCGTGCCGGTCGCGGTGAGCAGGCCGGCGCTGAACAGCAGCGTGTCCCCGGGCAGGAAGAAGCCGACCAGCAGGCCGCACTCGGCGAAGACGATGACCAGCAGCCCGAGCAGCCCGAACGAGCTGAGCAGGTGGTCCGGGTCGATCGCGGCCGGCAACAGCGCGAGGCTCTGCACCCGGACCAGGCTACCGGCCCTCGAGGTCGGCGGGGTCCGGCAGCGAAAGCGGGGTCCGGCAGCGAAAGCGGGCGGAAGCGCCCGCTCGGGCTACGGTGAGCGCATGGGTGTCCCCGACCCGGTCGTCACCGCGCTGCGGTCCGTGCTTCCCCCCGGGGCGGTGATCGACGACCCGGACGTCCTCCCGTCGTACGCGCGGGACCAGGCGATGTTCGCGGCGGCCGGGCTGCCCGGGGCGGTGGCGCTGCCGCGGTCCGCGGCCGAGGTCGCCGCGGTGCTCCGGGTCGCGGCCGGGCACCGGGTGCCGGTGGTGCCGCGCGGCGCCGGCTCCGGGCTCACCGGCGCGGCGAACGCCCTGGACGGCAGCATCCAGCTGGTGCTCACCGGGATGGACCGGATCGTGGAGATCGACCCGGACAACCGGCTCGCGGTGGTCGAGCCCGGGGTGGTGACCGCCGACCTGCGCAAAGCGGTGGAGGCCGAGGGACTGTTCTACCCGCCCGACCCGGCCAGCTACGACTGGTGCACGATCGGCGGCAACCTGTCCACCGACGCCGGCGGCCTGTGCTGCGTGAAGTACGGGGTGACCAGCGACTTCGTGCTCGGCCTCGAGGTCGTGCTGGCGTCCGGCGAGGTGCTGCGGACCGGCCGGCGCACGGTCAAGGGGGTCGCCGGCTACGACCTGACCCACCTCTTCGTCGGTGCCGAGGGCACCCTCGGGGTGATCACCCAGGCGACTCTGGCGCTGCGGCCGCTGCCCGCGCCGCCGGTCACTCTGGTCGCGTCGTTCCCGTCCACCACCGCCGCCGGCGCCGCGGTCTCCGCGGTGGTCCGGGCCGGGCTGGTGCCGTCCCTGCTGGAGATCATGGACCGGACGTTCATCCACGCCGTGGACGACTGGAAGCGGATGGAGCTGGACCGGGACGCCGCCGCGCTGCTGCTCGGCCAGTTCGACTCCGGCGGCGAGCGGGCCGCCGGCGAGATCGCGGCGCTGGCCGAGGTCTGCGAGGCGGCCGGCGCGGACGCCGTGCTCAGCACGGACGACCTGGAGGAGGGCCGGATGCTGCTCGCCGCCCGGCGGCTCGCGCTGCCGGCGATCGAGCGGCTCGGCGCGGTCCTGCTCGACGACGTGGCGGTGCCGCGGTCCCGGGTCGCCGACCTCATCGCCGGCACCGGCGAGATCGCCGCCCGGACCGGCCTCACCATCGGCGTCGTCGGGCACGCCGGCGACGGGAACATGCACCCGACGGTGGTGTACGACCCGGCGACCGAGCGCGACCTGGCGTACGAGGCGTTCGGCGCGATTCTCGAGCTCGGGCTGGCCCTCGGCGGGACGGTGACCGGGGAGCACGGCGTGGGCTCGCTCAAGCGGGACTGGCTGGCCCGGGAGATCGGCCCGGTCGGGCTGCGGGTGCACCGGGACGTCAAGGCCGCGCTGGACCCGCTCGGCATCCTCAACCCGGGCCGGATGTTCGGGTGAGCCGGGAGCGGCTGGTCGTCGTCGGCGCGGACGCCGGCGGGATGACCGCGGCCGCCCAGGCACGGCGCCGGCGCAAGGCGGACGACCTGGAGATCGTCGCGGTCGACCGCGGCCGGCACGCGTCGTACTCGGCCTGCGGCATCCCGTACTGGATCGGCGGCGTGGTGAGGTCCGTCGACGCGCTGGTGACCCGGACCGTCGAGGAGTTCCGCAAGCAGGACATCGAGGTCCGGCTCCGGCACGAGGCGGTCGAGCTGGACCTGGCCGCGGGCGAGGTGCTGGTCCGTGACCTGGACAGCGGCCGGGAGTCCCGGCTCGGCTTCGACCAGCTGGTGATCGGCACCGGCGCGGTCCCGGTCCGGCCGGACATCCCCGGCATCGACGCGCCCGGCGTCTTCGGTGTGCAGACGCTCGACGACGGCGAGGCGCTCCGCGCCGCGGTCACCGCCGGCGCGCGGCGGGCGGTCGTGGTCGGCGGCGGCTACATCGGGCTGGAGATGGCCGAGGCCTTCGTCCAGCGCGGGCTCGCGGTGACCGTGGTCGAGGCGGCCGAGCAGCCGCTGTCCACCACCCTGGACCCGGACATGGGCGTGCTCGTCGCGGACGCCGTCGTCGGGCTCGGCATCGAGCTGCTCCGCGGCGAGCCGGCGGCGGCGATCGCGACCGGGCCGGACGGCCGGGCCCGCGCGGTGGTCACGCCGGAGCGGGAGATCCCGGCGGACGTGGTGGTGCTCGGCCTCGGCGTCCGGCCGAACACCGACCTCGCGCGCGCCGCAGGCGTCGAGGTCGGCGTCACCGGCGGCATCGTGACCGACGCCCGGATGCGTACGGTCTCGCACGAGCCGGTCTGGGCGGCCGGTGACTGCGTGCAGACGATCCACCGCGTCTCGCTCGCCCCGGTCGCGGTGCCGCTCGGCACCCACGCCAACAAGCAGGGCCGGATCGCCGGCATCAACCTCGGCGGCGGGTACGCGACCTTCCCCGGCATCGTCGGCACCGCGGTGACCAAGGTCTGCGACCTGGAGGTGGCGCGGACCGGGCTGCGCGAGGCGGACGCAGCGAAGGCCGGCCTCCGCTTCGTCACCGCGACGGTCAGGTCGACCACCCGGGCCGGCTACTTCCCGGACACGAGGCCGATCACCACCAAGCTGATCGCGGAGAGGCGGTCCGGCCGGCTGCTCGGCGCCCAGATCGTCGGCCGGGAGGGCGCGGCGAAGCGGATCGACGTGCTGGCCACCGCGCTGTGGAACGAGATGACCGTCGAGGACATGGCCGGCCTCGACCTGTCGTACGCGCCGCCCTTCGCGCCGGTGTGGGACCCGGTCCTGATCGCCGCCCGGAAGGCCTGGGACGCGGTCGAGGAGGACGTCTCCGACTGGCACCGGGCGCACCCGCGGTGAGCTCAGCGGCCGTGCCAGGCCGCCAGCAGCTCAGCCTCCCGCTCCGGGGTCATCCCGGCCGGCGTGATCCGCGGCGCCTCCATCGGCGTGGCGTCCCCGCCGGCGCGGAGCCAGGCCAACGTGTCGGCGGCGGTCTCCCGGACCGGCCGGCAGCGCAGCCCGGCCCGCTCGGCGGCGGTGGTGTCCTGGTCCCAGACCCCGGCACCGCCGCTCACCGGGACCCACAGCGGCAGCTCCGACCACGGCTGCACGCCGTGCTCGACCAGGAAGTCGTCGGGCACCCAGGTCACCGTGGTGCCCGGGCCGGCCTCCATGCCGGCGAGCAGCTCCCCGAAGGTCGTCTGGCCGGCCGGCCCGGTGGCCGGGAAGGCGCCGGTCACCCCGCGCCTCGCGCACTGCACCGCCAACGAACCGAGGTCCCGGGCGTCCACCACCCGCACCTCGCGGCCCGGGTCGCCCGGCGCGAGCACCTCGCCGCCGCGGTCCATCCGGCGCACCCAGTACGGGAAGCGGCCACTCGGGTCGTACGGCCCGACGATCAGCCCGGACCGCAGGTGCACCGACCGGCCGGCGAAGTGCCGGTCGACCGCCCGCTCGCATCCCACCTTGTACGCCCCGTACTGCTCGATCTCGAAGCTGCCGTCCTCGCTCCCGGCGTCCGGCGGGCAGTCGTGCACCGGGGTGTCGGCGCGGACCGGCTGCTCCGGCCAGCTGGGGTACGCGTTCACCGACGAGATGAAGACGTAGTGGCCGACCGCGTCGGCGAGCAGCTTCGCGCCGCGGCCGACCACGACCGGCACGAAGCCGGAGGTGTCCACGACCGCGTCCCATTCCCGACCGCGCAGCACGTCCATGCCGTCCGGCCGGTCGCGGTCACCGTGCAGCGCCTCCACACCGGGCGGCGGCTCGCCGGAGGTGCCGCGGGTGAAGGTGGTCACCTGGTCCCCGCCGGCCAGCGCGGCGTCCAGCACGCCCCGGCCCAGGAAGCGGGTGCCGCCCAGCACGAGCAGTCGCATGCGGCCACCCTGCCGGGACCCGGCCGGCCGTGACCATCCGGTTCCGCGCTCGGCGGAACGCCGGTCGGATCAGGAGGTGACCTCGACCCCGCGCCAGAAGGCGACCCGGTCGGTGATCTCCTTGGCCGCGTCCTTCGGCTCCGGGTAGTACCAGGCCGCGTCCGGGTTGGTCGCCCCGTCCACCTCCAGGGTGTGGTAGCTCGCGGTGCCCTTCCACGGGCACACGGTGTGGGTGTCGGAGTCGCGCAGGTACTCCGCGCGTACCGAGTCGCGCGGGAAATAGTGGTTGCCCTCCACCATGACCGTGTCGTCGCTCTCCGCGATCACCGCGCCGTTCCAGGTCGCCTTCGCCACTGCTGCCTCCTCGTGTCCGGCTCTGCCTCGGACCGAACCTCCCGTCGGTGCCCGGATATTTCGTCCGTAGCCTCGGACGATCTTCTCCCCGATGTGGTCGCTGTCAGCTCGGGATGGTCATACGACGAGTCATCAAGCGTGGACGTCCCGACCACACACAGCGGCGTGCGGGATACTTCGCAGAGACCCGAGACCGATGCCACCGGAGGCCGCAATGCCGATCGCCACTCCCGAGGTGTACGCCCAGATGCTCGACCGGGCGAAGGCCGAGGGCTTCGCGTACCCGGCGATCAACGTCTCCTCGTCCGAGACCGTGAACGCGGCGGTCAGGGGCTTCGCCGACGCCGGCAGCGACGGGATCCTCCAGGTGTCCACCGGCGGCGCCGAGTTCGCCTCCGGCACCGGGGTGAAGGACATGGTCACCGGCGCCGTCGCGCTCGCCGAGTTCGCGCACGTGGTCGCAGAGAAGTACGCGGTGCACATCGCGCTGCACACCGACCACTGCCCGAAGGACAAGCTGGACCGATACGTGCGGCCGCTGCTGGCGCTGTCCAGGCAGCGGGTCGACCGGGGCGAGCCGCCGCTCTTCCAGTCCCACATGTGGGACGGCTCCGCGGTCGAGCTGGAGGAAAACCTGCGGATCGCGGCCGAGCTGCTGGAGCTCTCCGCCGCGGCGAAGATCGTGCTGGAGATCGAGATCGGCGTGGTCGGCGGCGAGGAGGACGGCGTCGTCGGCGAGATGAACGAGAAGCTCTACAGCACGCCCGGCGACGCGATGCGGACGGTCGAGGCGCTCGGCACCGGCGAGCGGGGCCGCTACCTGCTGGCGGCGACGTTCGGCAACGTGCACGGCGTCTACAAGCCGGGCAACGTGAAGCTCCGCCCGGAGATCCTCAAGGAGATCCAGGAGACCGTGGGGCAGAAGGTCGGCAAGGACAAGCCGTTCGACCTGGTCTTCCACGGCGGGTCCGGTTCCGAGCTGGCGGAGATCCGCGAAGCGGTCTCGTACGGGGTGGTGAAGATGAACGTGGACACCGACACCCAGTACGCGTTCACCCGCCCGGTCGCGGGCCACATGTTCGCCAACTACGACGGCGTGCTCAAGGTGGACGGCGAGGTCGGCAACAAGAAGGCGTACGACCCGCGCAGCTACCTCAAGGCGGCGGAGACCAGCATGGCCGAGCGGGTCGGGGTGGCCTGCGAGGCGCTGCAGTCGGCTGGCCGGTCGGTGGCGGGTTAGGGCGTGCCACAGGATCTTCTCGCCCAGCCGCCGGGGACCGAGCTGCCGACCGATCCGGGAGCGGCCGCGCTGGCTGCCGGCGAGGACCCGGCCGAGGTCGCCGCGCGGATGCCGACCTCGTCCGCCGCCTGGGCCGCGCTCGCCGACCGGGCCTACGCGGCCGGCAGCCTGGTCGAGTCGTACGCCTACGCGCGGGTCGGCTACCACCGCGGCCTGGACGCGCTGCGCCGGGCCGGCTGGCGCGGCTCCGGCCCGGTGCCCTGGGGGCACGAGCCCAACCGCGGCTTCCTCCGCTCGCTGCACGCGCTCGGCCGGGCCGCCGGCGCGATCGGCGAGCAGGACGAGGCCCGCCGCTGCGCCGACTTCCTGACCGACAGCGACCCCGCGGCCGCGGCCGCGCTGTCCGAGCAGTCGGCCTCCTAGAGGGGCCCGGTCAGTCGGCCTCAGTCGGCCGGTCAGTCGGCCGGTCAGTCGGCCTCGGCCTCGATCACCGGTGGGGTGGTCGGCGGCACCTCGGGCCGGCGCCGCGTGCCGCCGAGCAGCGACCGCGCGGAGAAGCGGTCCAGCACGTCGGTGGTGCCGCGGAGCGTGGCCACCATCGGCAGCAGGTCCTCGCGGACCTTCCGCACCGTGTCCGGGATCTCGCTCACCACCGGATCGTCGAGCACCCGACCGAGCCGGCGCAGGCCGGGCGCGAGGTCCTTCACCGGCTCCTCGACCTCGTCCAGGATCGACTCCAGCCGGGACCCGAGCCGCTGCAGCCGGCCCACTGCGTCCCGGGCGTCCCGGATCGTGCCGTCCAGGCTGCTCACCGCGCGGGTCAGCGACAGCAGCGCGGCCGGCAGCGCGGCCATGGCCTCGGCCTGGTCGCGGACGAGCCGCAGCGCTCGGCCCGGGGACGGCAGCGACGGGAGCCCAGCCACGGCACCCACCCTACGTGCCCGGCGGTTACCCTCGTGCCGCTCATCCAGCCGCGCCGCCGGGCCCGTACGGGCCGGAGTCAGGAGAGCGAGATGCCGGCGATCGTGCTCGTCGGCGCCCAGTGGGGCGACGAGGGCAAGGGCAAGGCCACCGACCTGCTCGGCGAGCAGGTCGACTACGTGGTGCGCTACCAGGGCGGCAACAACGCCGGCCACACGGTGGTCACCCCGGACGGCGAGCACTACGCGCTGCACCTGCTCCCGTCCGGCATCCTCACACCCGGCGTGACCTGCGTGATCGGCAACGGGGTTGTGGTCGACCCTGCGGTGCTCATCGAGGAGCTGGACGAGCTGGCGGCCCGCGGCGTCGACACCGGGCGGCTGGTCATCTCCGCGGACGCACACCTGATCATGCCGTACCACCGGGCGATCGACCGGGTGACCGAGCGCTTCCTCGGCAAGGCCAAGATCGGCACCACCGGGCGCGGCATCGGCCCGGCGTACGGCGACAAGGTGGCCCGGATGGGCATCCGGGTCCAGGACCTGCTCGACCCCGGCATCTTCCGGGCCAAGCTGGAGATCGTGCTGCGGGAGCGCAACCAGCTGCTGGTCAAGGCGTACAACCGGCGGGCGCTCGAGCCCGACGCGATCGTGACCGAGTACCTGCGCTACGCGGAGCGGCTCGGTCCGCTCATCGCGGACACCCGGCTGCTGCTCGACCGCGCGCTGGCCGGCGGCGCCACCGTGCTGCTGGAGGGCTCGCAGGGCACCCTGCTCGACGTCGACCACGGCACCTACCCCTTCGTCACCTCGTCCTCGCCCACGGCCGGCGGCGCCGCGGCCGGCTCCGGGATCGGGCCGACCCGGATCACCAAGGTGGTCGGCATCCTCAAGGCGTACACCACCCGGGTCGGGGAGGGGCCGTTCCCGACCGAGCTGCACGACGAGTTCGGGGAGTACCTCCGCAAGGCCGGCGGCGAGGTCGGGGTGACCACCGGCCGGCTGCGCCGGTGCGGCTGGTTCGACGCGGTGATCGCCCGGTACGCGACCCGGGTCAACGGGCTGACCGACCTCTTCCTCACCAAGCTGGACGTGCTGTCCGGCCTGGACCGGGTCCCGGTGTGCGTGGCGTACGAGATCGACGGCGAGCGGGTAGAGGAGATGCCGATGACGCAGACGGCGCTGCACCACGCGACGCCGGTATACGAGTACCTGGACGGCTGGTTCGAGCCGCTGGCGGAGGCGAAGTCGTTCGGCGACCTGCCGGCGGCCGCGCAGGCGTACGTCCGGCGGGTGGAGGAGCTGTCCGGCACCCCGGTGTCGGCGATCGGGGTCGGCCCGGGCCGGGACCAGACCCTCGTGCTGCGCGAGCTGGTCTGAGGCGCTCGGGGACGGCCTGGTCGTCGCGGCGGACGCGACGCCGGAGATGCTCGCCGAGGCGGGCAACCGGCTGGCGGACGCGCCGGGCCGGGTCGAGCCGGTGGTCGCCGACCTCGGCGAAGGCGTCGAGCCGCTGCGCGCACGCGGGCCGGCCGACGTGGTCTGGGCGTCGTCCTCCGTGCACCACGTCGGCGACCAGCACGCCGCGGTGAGGGGGTGGTGTCCAAGCTGACCCACCGGGTCGACTGGCTGCGCCCGACCGGCCTGCTCACCGACGCCGACCTCGCCGTCTGGGACCGGCTGCTCGACCCCACCGACCCGGCCCACCTCGGCCGGCGCACCGACCTGCGCGACCTCGAGGCCCGCACGGTCCACACCGCCCTCCGGGCCTGACCTGACGGCGAGGATCGGGTCATCCAGGCCACCCGCCCCCGGCGTGGCGAGCGGCACCGGCGGGGCCGGACCAGCGACCTCGGGATCAGCGGCGGATCGAAGAGAGGACGGCCACCGACCGCGGGGTCCAGGGGCCGGCGCTGAGTACCACCAGGTGGTCGATGCCGAGGTCCTCGGCGCGGCGGGCCAGCTCCCTCGGCGGCTCGCCAGCGGTCACCCGGGTGCTCAGCGTCTTCTCGATCTCCCCGTACGGCCGGCCGGCGTCGGCGCACAGCCGGGCCAGCACCTCGAGCTTCCGCCGTACGGTGGCACCACCGTCCGGGATGTCGAAGACGTTGCAGGCGTCCGCGTACTTCACCACCAGCGGCAGCGTGCGCCGCTCCCCGGTGCCGCCGATGAGGATCGGGGGATGCGGTCGGCTGACCGGCAGCGGGTTGCCGACCGGCCGCTCCAGCCGGGCGTGGATGCCGGCAAACGGGGACGCGTCGCCGGCCCACATCTGCTTCGCCAACCTCAGCAGGTCCTCCAGCCGGTCGAAGCGCTCGGGCACCGGTGGCAGCGGAAGGTCCATCGCCCGGGCCTCGTCCTCCTGGTAGCCGGCACCGACGCCCAGCCACGCCCGCCCGCCGGACAGCACGTCGAGCGTGGTCACCGCCTTGACCAGCAGCGCCGGCGGCCGGTATGTCGACGCGGTGACCATGGTGCCGAGCCGGACCCGCTCGGTCCGGCCGGCGAGGAAGCCGAGCACCGCGTACGCCTCCAGCATCTCCGCGTCCGGAGTGCTGGTCGGGTCGGCCTGCAGCAGGTGGTCGGCCACCCAGACGGTGTCCAGGCCGGCGTCGTCAGCGGCGCGCGCCACGTCGACGAGCTGGCCGCCCAGCGCCGCGGAGCCGCCCGGCCACGAGTAGTCGGTGATCGTGATGCTCACCCGCACGACGGCTCCCCTCTGAGCTATTCTTGGAGTAACCCTAACATTGGAGCCGCCTTATCGGACGGCGCCGACGACGAGCCAGCGGTTGCCGCGGACGCGGGCGGTCAGTGCCACCAGCCGGGCCAGCATCAGCCCGAGGATGGCCGTCCACAGCCACCCCAGCCCGGCGCCGGTCACCACCAGCACCGCCGCGGCCAGCAGGAAGAGCGCCGCGGCGGCCACCATCGAGACCGCGAGGTAGCGCATGTCGCCGGCGCCCATCAGCACCCCGTCCAGCGCGAAGACCACCCCGTTCACCGGCTGCATGCCGCCGACGAAGAGCAGCAGGAAAGCGGTCAGCGACTGCACCGCCGGGTCGTCGGAGAAGAGGCGGGGCAGCACGCCGCGGGTGGCCAGGATCAGCATCCCCACCAGGACCCCGAAGGCCGCTGAGATCTCGATCATCCGGCGGGTCACCGCCCGCACCGCCGCGACGTCGGCGGCACCGAGCAGCCGGCCGACCAGCGCCTGCCCGGCGATCGCGATCGCGTCCAGCGCGAGGGCCAGCGCGTTCCAGATCTCGAAGGCGATCTGGTGGGCGCCGACCTCGGCGGTGCCGAGCCGGGCCGCCACCGCGGTGGCCGAGGTGAAGGCGACCCGCAGCGCGACCGTCCGGACGACCAGCGAGACGCCGACCCGGGCGAGCCTGCCGACCGCCCGGGGGGACGGCCCGAGTGGCACGCCGAACTCGACCGTGCGCCGCCCCACCCCGAACAGGTAGACGGCCGCCGCCGCCCACTGGACCAGCACGGTCGAGGCCGCGGACGCCCCCACCCCGTAGCCGAGGCCGAGGATCAGCACCACCTCGAGCAGCAGGTTGGCCGCCGCCGCGACGACGGCGACCAGCAGCGGCGTGCGGGTGTCCTGCCGGCCGCGCAGGTAGCCGATCGCCGCGTACGTCACCAGCATCGCCGGCACGCCGAGCAGGCTGATGGACAGGTAGGTCTGCGCATAGCCGGCGGCGTCCCCGGACGCGCCGAAGGCGCGCACCAGCCGGCCGGACAGCGCCAGCCCGACCGGCACCACCAGCGCCGAGATCGCCAGCGCCAGCCAGCTGCTCTGCACCGCCTGGTGCGCGGCCTCCCGCTGGTCGCCGGCGCCGATCAGCCGGGCGACCGCGGCCGTGGTCCCGTACGCCAGGAAGATGAAGATCGAGTAGCCGGTGACGAGGATCGCCGCGGCCACCGCGAGGCCGGCCAGCTGCGGGGTGCCGAGGTGACCGACGATCGCGGTGTCGGTCAGCACGTACGCCGGCTCGGCGACCAGCGCGCCGAAGGTCGGCACCGCGAGCCGGGCGATCTCCCGGTCCCACTCGGAGCGGAGCGTCACGGTGTCCGCTCCTCGGACCGGGCGCCAGGCGCCCGCGCCGGGCGCCCGGCCCTGCTCGTTCCCGGCTGGCGCCGCGAGCCCTCGCGCTCGCTCAGGTCCAGCCGGTAGACCGGGCGGGCGCCGCGGCGGTCGATCTCGGTGAAGCCGGCCGCGGCGAACCTCGACGCCACCCCGACGTACGCCTCCATCGCGTGCACCGGCCGCCGCGAGTCGTCGATCGGGTGTCCCTCGACGGCCCGCGCCCCGCGGGCCCGCGCGTGCCGGACCGCCGCGGCCAGCAGCGCAGTGGCGACGCCCTGCCGCCGGTGCCCCGGCCGGACCACGAAGCAGAGCACCGACCAGACGCCGTCCCCGGGCGCCGGCCTGAGCACCCGGGTGCGCTCCAGGTGCGGCAGGAAGTCCTCCCGGGGCGCCACCGAGACCCAGCCGACCGGCTCGCCGTCGGCGTACGCCAGCAGGCCCGGCTCCCGACCGGCCGCCACCACGCCGTGGAAGAGGTCGCGCCGCTCGGTCACCGGCGCCGCCGCCCACTCCCGCCTCGGCATCCGGAAGTAGGTGCACCAGCACCGGCTGGCCTCGCCGCGGTCGCCGAACACGGCCACCAGGTCAGGCCATCGCCCGGAGGTCAGCGGCTCGATCCTCAGGTCCACACGTGCTGGTCTACCAGCCGCCACCGACAGCTTCGTCCGCTCAGACGGTCCGAGCGGCGCCGCCCGGTCGGCTCGGCAGCGGTCGACCGAGCCGGTGCCGCCGCCCGGCGCGGGCGGCGGCACCGGCGCCGGTCAACCGGCCGCCCGCTCGCCCTGCAGAGCGCCGGCGAACTCGTCCCGGGCCTCCCGGGCGGTGTCGGAGTTGTCGCTGAAGAGCCCGTCGACGCCGAGCGAGAAGAAGAGCTGGTACTCCCCGAACGCGTTCCCGTACGCCGTCGGGTCAGTGCCGCGGCGGAAGTCCAGCGGCAGGAACGCGTTCTCGTTCCGGAAGGTGTACGGCACGACGTCCAGCCCGGCCTGGTGCGCGTCCCGGACCAGGGTGGTCGGCGCCAGCAGCGCGCCGGTGGCGTCCCGCGGCACGATCTGGTTCTTGTCCGGCCCGAGCACGTCGGCATACCGGGCGACCTCCCGCAGCCCGGCCGGGGTGACCAGGTCCGCGTACGTCCGCGGGTCGCCGGAGGCGACGAAGTCGTACGGCCTGCCGGTCGCCGAGGTCAGCTGCACGAGGTTGACCCGCAGCACCTGGTTCAGGGCCATCAGGTTGCCGACCTCGAAGGACTGCAGGTAGACCTTCGAGTCCGGCCGGTTGAGCCCGTTGCGGACGAGGGTGCGGACCAGCGCCGGCTCCAGCGGCTTGCCCTGCGCCCGGAAGTACGTCGGGTGCTTGGTCTCCGGCGCGATCCCGATGGTCCGGCCGTACCGGCGGGACTCCGCCTTGGCCAGGTCGATGACCTCCTGGAAGGTCGGGACCTGGTAGCGGCCGTCGTAGAGGGTGTTGTGCTGGCGGATCTGCGGGATCCGCTCCTTCGCCCGCAGCGTCTTCAGCTCGCTCAGCGTGAAGTCCTCGGTGAACCAGCCGGTGGTCGGCACCCCGTCGAGGATCTTGGTGGTCCGCCGGGACGCGAACTCGGGGTGGTCGGCGACGTCGGTGGTCTGCGAGATCTCCGGCTCGTGCCGGGCCACCAGCACGCCGTCCTTGGTGGTCACCAGGTCCGGCTCGATCACGTCCGCACCCAGCCGGACGGCCAGGTCGTACGAGGCGAGCGTGTGCTCGGGCCGGTAGCCGGCGGAGCCGCGGTGGCCGAAGACCAGCGGGCCAGCGTCGGCGGTGGCGGCGGTCGGGGTCACCGGGCCGGACCGGTCGGGGGTCGGCGGGCCGGCGGAGGCGGACGCGGTGAGCGCGCCGAGGGCCAGCGCCGAGCTGGCGGCCAGCGCGGCGAGCCGGCGCGGCCGTCCGCCGCCGGGAGTGCGGAACACGGACACGGGAGTCTCCTCGTCGTCGGGGCGGGGGCTGCCTCGGAGCGTCGGATGCCCACCCGCCGATCTCAAGGGGGGCATCCAACACCCACCCGAACGGCGGATGAGCGGAGGCCGAACGGTCGACGGACCGTCACCGCGCAGCACCGCCGCCCTCGGCTCCGGACGAGGCCGGACGGGAGCCCATCGCCGTACGGCGCCGTCGAGACCGTCCGCTGACCCGGGCCCCGGGTATCCTCCGACGGTGGCCGCCCGGCTGGAGGTGGTGGGCGGGTGAGGGTGCTCGTGGTGGGCAGCGGCGCGCGCGAGCACGCACTCTGCCTGGCGTTCGCCGCCGACCCGGCGGTGACGGCGCTGGTCTGCGCGCCGGGCAACGCCGGCACCGCCATGGTCGCCGAGCAGCGCCCGCTGCCGGTGGACGACCCGGCGGCGGTCGCTGCCCTCGCCCGGGAGGCGGGCGCCGACCTGGTCGTGATCGGCCCCGAGGTCCCGCTCGTCGCCGGCGCCGCCGACGCCGTCCGGGCGGCCGGGATCGGCTGCTTCGGCCCGAGCGCGGCGGCGGCCCGGCTGGAGGGGTCCAAGTCGTTCGCCAAGGACGTCATGGCCGCCGCGGGCGTCCCCACCGCCGGCGCCCGCAGCTGCGGCACGGACGCCGAGGTGCAGGCGGCCCTGGATGCGTTCGGCCCGCCGTACGTGGTCAAGGACGACGGCCTGGCCGCCGGCAAGGGCGTCGTCGTCACCGGGGACCGGGCCGCCGCCCGCGCGCATGCCGCGGCCTGCGGGGGCACGGTCGTCATCGAGGAGTACCTGGACGGTCCCGAGGTGTCCCTCTTCTGCGTCACCGACGGCAGCACGGTGCGGCCGCTGCTGCCGGCGCAGGACGCCAAGCGGGTCGGTGACGGCGACACCGGGCCCAACACCGGCGGCATGGGAGCGTACGCACCGCTGCCCTGGGCGCCGGACAGCCTGGTCGGCGACGTGCTCGACACGGTCGTCCACCCCACCCTCGCCGAGCTCAGCCGCCGCGGCACGCCGTTCGCCGGGCTGCTCTACGCCGGGCTGGCGCTCACCGCCGCCGGCCCTCGGGTGGTGGAGTTCAACGCGCGCTTCGGCGACCCGGAGACGCAGGTGGTGCTCGCCCTGCTGGAGACGCCGCTGGCCGGCCTGCTGCAGGCCGCCGCCACCGGCACCCTCGCCGCGCACCCGCCGCTGCGCTGGCGGGACGGTGCCGCGGTGACGGTCGTGCTCGCCGCCGCCGGCTACCCCGGCCCGCCCCGGGCCGGCGACCTGCTGACCGGCGCCGACCTGCCCGGCGTGCTGCACGCCGGCACCCGCCGCCGCGAGGACGGCGCGGTCGTCTCCAGCGGCGGCCGGGTCGTCTCCGTCGTCGGCACCGGCGACACGCTCGCCGCCGCCCGCGACGCCGCGTACGCCCGGCTGGCCGGCGTCCACCTCGCCGGCGGCCACCACCGCTCGGACATCGCGCTGGCCGCGGTGCGGGAGACGATCGGGATCCCCCCGTGGGCGGCCCCGGTCCGCTCCCGGTAGTGGGGGCGTCGACTCAGGTCGCCGCCGGGGCGCGGCCGGTCGCCGGCCGGTCCTCGTGCGGCGTCAGGTACGACGCGACCGTGTTGGCCACCGCCACGATCGGCACCGCGACCAGCGCGCCGACGATGCCGGCGAGCAGCACCCCGGTGGCGATCGCGAGCACCACGGCGAGCGGGTGCACCTTGACCGCACGGCCCAGCAGCAGCGGCTGCAGCACGTGGCCCTCCACCTGCTGCACCAGCAGCACGATGCCGAGCAGCAGCAGCGCCGTCAGCGGACCCTTCGCCACCAGCGCGACCAGCACCGCGACCAGGCCGGACAAGGTGGCGCCGACGATCGGCACGAACGCGCCGAGGAAGACCAGCACGCCCAGCGGCAGCGCCAGCGGCACCCCGAGCAGCGCGGCGCCGACGCCGATCCCGACCGCGTCGACGAAGGCGACCGCGAGGGTGGCGCGGACGTAGCTGATCAGCGTGTACCAGGCCCGCTCGCCGGCTCCGTCCGCCCGGTGCCGGGCGTCTCGCGGGAGCAGCCGGACCAGCCAGGACCAGATCCGGCGCCCGTCCTTGATCAGGAAGAAGGTGGTGAAGAGTGCGATCAGCAGGCCGGTCAGCACGTGCCCGGCCGTGGTCGCCGCGCCGATCGCGCCGGTGGTGAGCGACGACCGGTTCTCCCGCAGCGAGTTCTCCGCGCTGGCGATCGCGCTGTCGATCTGCGCCTGGGACAGCCCCGGCGGGCCGTTGACCAGCCAGTCCCGGATCTTGTCGATGCCGCCTTCGACCTGATCGGTGAGGTCGCTGAGCCCGGTGCGGAACTGGGCGACGACCAGCCATACCAGCAGCGCTATGCCGGTGATCCCGCCGACCATGACCAGCGCGCTGGCCAGCGCGGGCGGCACGCCCCGCTTGGCCAGCGCCGCGGCGATCGGCTGCAGCAGCGCGGACAGCAGCAACGCGACCAGCACCGGGACCAGCACCAGCTGGGTCCGGGCGACGACCAGCAGCAGCACCCAGGCGGCCGCGGCGAGCACGACCAGCCGCCAGGCCCAGGCGGCGGCGACCTGCAGGCCGCGCGGCACCGCGTTGTTGCCCATCGGGTCGTGCTGCCGGGCGGCGACCAGCTCGCGGTGCGCGGCCCGGTCCAGCGCGGCCGCCTCGTCCTCGCGGTCGCGCCGGGGGTCCGGTGCCCCGGTCAGGCCGGTGCGGTTCTCCTCCGGCTGGTGGACCGGGCCCGGCCCGGCGGTGCCGGCCGGCTCCCGGTCGTCGTGCGGGTCGGCCCGGTCCGGCTGGGGGGCCCGGACGTCGGCCCGGTCCGGCTGGGGGGCCCGGACGTCGGCCCGGCCGAACGGCCGGCTCAGCCTGCTCACACGGTCCTCCTGGTCGGCGACGGGCCGGGCGGCCGGCGTCCCGGGTGCCGTACCCGCTCGCCGGGGGGCTACCCGGCCCGACTGACAGGATGGCACGGTGATCGAGCGGTACACGCTTCCCGAGATGGGAGCGGTCTGGAGCGAGGCGCACAAGTACGCGCTGTGGTGCCGGCTGGAGACGCTGGTGCTGGAGGCGCACGCCGCTGCCGGCACGGTACCGGCGTCCGCGGTCGAGCCGGTCCGGGCCGCGCCGCCGCCCACCCCGGAGGCGGTCGCCGCGATCGAGGAGGTCACCCAGCACGACGTCATCGCCTTCCTGTCGGCCTGGGCGGACAACACCACACCGCGCGAGGCGGCCGCGTACGTCCACTTCGGCCTGACCTCCTCCGACCTGCTGGACACGGCGCTGGCGGTGCAGCTGGTCGAGGCCACCGACCTGCTGCTGGCCCGGGCGGACCAGCTGGTGGCGGCGCTGCGGGACCGGGCGCTGCAGCACCGGGACACGCTGCGGGTCGGCCGGACGCACGGCATCCACGCCGAGCCGGACGTCTTCGGCCACCGGCTGGCGGACTTCGCCTTCGGGGTGGCCCGGTCCCGGGACCGGCTGCGGCGGGCCCGCTCGGCCGTCGCGGTGGCGAAGATCTCCGGCGCGGTCGGGACGTACTCCTCGCTCGACCCCTCGGTGGAGGCGACCGTCGCCGCCGCGCTCGGCCTGCGGCCGGCGGAGGTCGCCACCCAGGTGGTGCTGCGCGACGGGATCACCGAATGGGTGGCCGCGCTGGCGATCCTGGTCTCGGTCTGCGAGGCGGTCGCGCTGGAGGTGCGGCACGGGCAGCGCACCGAGGTGCGGGAGCTGTCCGAGCCGTTCCGCCCGGGGCAGAAGGGCTCCAGCGCGATGCCGCACAAGAAGAACCCGATCCTGTCCGAGCGGATCGCCGGGCTGGCCCGGGTGGTCCGGGGGTACGTCGTACCGGTCGCCGAGGGCATCCCGCTCTGGCACGAACGGGACATCTCGCACTCCTCGGTGGAGCGGGTCGCGCTGCCGGACACGGCGATCGCCACCGACTACCTGCTGCACCTGACCCGGCGGCTGGTGGACGGCCTGGTCGTGGACGCCGAGCGGATGCGGGCGAACCTCGACTCCACCGGCGGGCTGGTCTACACCTCCGCCGTCCTGCTCGACCTGGTCCGGTCCGGACTGTCGCGTGAGGACGCGTACGCGCTGGTGCAGGCGGCGGCGATGGAGACCTGGGCGGGCGGCCCGCCGTTCCGGCAGGCGCTGCGGACCCGGGCGGACAGGGCCGGCGTCACGCTGGACGAGGCGGGGCTGGACGAGGCGATGCGGCCGGAGCGGTACGTGGCCCGGCTCGGCCCGGTCTTCGACCGCCTCGCCGAGCTGACCTGAGGTCGGGGTGACCCTGAGCTGAGCCGGGTCAGGCGCCGCGGCCGGTGGCCAGCTGCAGCCGGTCGATCAGCTCCGACGCCTGGGCCTTGGTCAGCTCGTCGGGCACCTCCTCGCCCGCCTCGCGGGCGAGCGTGTGCAGGTAGGAGCGCTGTGGCCCGGTCATCGGCTCGTCGCCGGTGGTCCAGTCGGCCGGGTCCTTCTCGGCGTCGGTGGTCACGTCGCGCTGGTCAGCCATGCGAGGTCAGGTACCCTCGGCCGGCGTCTGACACACTGCCCGGGTGACCGGTCTCGTCCACCTTGCCGCCGGCAAGGTCCGGGACATGTACGCGGCGGGCGAGGACCTGCTGCTGGTGGTGGCGAGCGACCGGGTCTCCGCGTACGACGTGGTGCTGCCGACGCCGATCCCGGACAAGGGCCGGGTACTCACCGCGCTGTCGGTGTGGTGGTTCGAGCGGCTCGCGGACCTGGTGCCGCACCACCTGGTGTCTGCCGAACCGGCCGTCCCGGCCGGGTGGCGCGGGCGGGCGGTGCTGGTCCGCCGCCTCCGGATGCTGCCGGTCGAGTGCGTGGCCCGCGGCTACCTGGCCGGCTCCGGGGTGGTGTCCTATCGCGACACCGGGACGGTGTGCGGCGTGCCGCTGCCGCCGGGGCTGGTCGAGGGCTCCCGGCTGCCGGCACCGGTCTTCACGCCCACCACCAAGGCGGCGGTCGGCTCGCACGACGAGGCGCTGACGTACCCGGAGGTGGTGGGTCTCGTCGGCGCGGACCGGGCCGCCGAGCTGCGCGACCGGACGCTGGCGGTCTACCGGCGCGGCGCCGAGATCGCGGAGCAGCGGGGCATCCTGCTCGCGGACACCAAGCTGGAGTTCGGCCTCGACGCCGCCGGGGTGCTGACGCTCGCCGACGAGGTGCTCACCCCGGACTCGTCCCGCTGGTGGCCGGCGGACCGGTGGGCGCCGGGCGGCCCGCAGCCGTCGTACGACAAGCAGTTCGTCCGGGACTGGCTGGCGGCCGGCTGGGACCGGCGCGGCGAGCCACCGCCGATCCCGCCGGACATCGTCGAGCAGACCCGCTCCCGGTACGTCGAGTCGTACGAGCGGATCACCGGACTGTCCTTCGGCGACTGGCCGGGTGGGGCGTGAGGTCCTTCGGCAGCGACAACCACGCGCCGGTCCACCCGGACGTGCTGGCCGCGGTCGCCGAGGCCAACACCGGCGACGTGCCGGCGTACGGCGACGACCCGTGGACCGCCCGGTCCGAGCAGCTCTTCAAGGTCCACTTCGGACCGGACGCGGTGTCGTACCTGGTCTTCAACGGCACCGCGGCGAACGTGCTGGCGCTGGGATCGCTGGTCCGCCCGCACCAGGCGGTGGTCTGCACGGACACCGCGCACATCCACACCGACGAGTGCGGCGCACCGGAGCGGCAGCTCGGCTGCAAGCTGCTTCCGGTCCGCACTGTGGATGGCAGGCTGACCGTCGACGCGGTGGACCGGCTGGCCTGGGCGGTCGGCGACCAGCACCACGTGCAGCCCGGCGCGCTGTCGATCACCCAGTCCACCGAGCTGGGCACCCGCTACACCCTGGCCGAGCTGCGCGAGCTGGCCGACTGGGCGCACTCCCGGGGCATGGCCGTGCACGTCGACGGCGCCCGGCTGGCGAACGCGGCGGTCGGCCTCGGGGTGTCGCTGCGGGAGGCGGCCGGGGACGCGGACGTGCTGTCCTTCGGCGCAACCAAGAACGGCGGGCTGGGCGCCGAGGCGGTGGTCTTCCTGCGGCCGGGACCGGCCGGCTTCTCGGACGGCTTCCCGTACCGGCGGAAGCAGGGCATGCAGCTGGCCTCGAAGATGCGGTACGCGGCGGCGCAGTTCGTCGCCCTGCTCACCGACGACCTGTGGCGGCGCAACGCTGCGCACGCGAACGCGATGGCGGCCCGGCTGGCGGCTGGCGCGGCCGGAGTGCCCGGAGTGGAGATCACCCGCCCGGTGGAGGCGAACGCGGTCTTCGCGATCCCGCCGCGGGCGGTGGTCTCGTCGCTGCAGGCGGCGTATCCCTTCTACGTCTGGGACGAGCGCACCGGCGAGGTGCGCTGGATGACCTCGTACGCCACCACGGAGCCCGACGTGGACGGGTTCGTGGCCGCGCTCGCCGGGCTGGTCGCGGACCTCGGCCGGTCCGGGATCGGCTAGCACCGCAGACCGGACCAGCCGTCCGGCGCGACCGTCTGACCGCTGTCCGTTTCGGCGCGAGCTCGGGTGACCGGAGCAGATCGGGTGGGCGTCGACGTTCGGTCCCGGCGACCCTATCCTCGCCCCGGTGGGGGAGGCACTGATCCGGCTGGCAGGCGTCGTCAAGCGCTTCGAGACGGCCGCGGGCGGCTTCGACGCGCTCCGCGGCGTCGACGCCGAGGTGGGGTCGGGCGAGTTCGTCGCCGTCATCGGCAAGTCCGGAAGCGGCAAGACCACGCTGGTCAACATGATCACCGGGATCGACCGGCCCACCGCCGGTGAGGTGTGGGTCGCCGGCACCCCGGTCCACCGCTTGACCGAGAGCGCCACCGCCCGCTGGCGGGGACGCACTGTCGGGGTCGTCTTCCAGTTCTTCCAGCTCCTCCCGACGCTGTCGCTCCTGGACAACGTCGTGCTGCCGATGGCGCCGCGGTCCGGCGCCTGGCGGTGGTCGCGCGCGACCACGATCCCGCCGCCCAGGCCGACCTGTCCGGGCGGGTGATGGAGCAGCTGACCCGCGCCGGCGTCCCGGTCGCCTCGGTCCGCACCGGCTCCGCCCTGCGCGCGCTCGACCGCAAGAACTACGGCGTCATCGTCACGTTCCTGCTGGCGATGGCGGTCCTGCTCGGGGTCGTCGCCGGCCTGGGCCTGCTGGGCACGCTGAGCCTCAACGTCCTGGAGCGCTCCCGGGAGATCGGCGTGCTGCGCGCCATCGGCGCCGGTGACGCGGCCGTCGTTCAGCTGGTGCTGGTCGAGGGGCTGATCGTCGCCGTCCTCGGCTGGCTGGCGTCGGTACCGCTGGCTCTCCCGGTCGGGCGGGCGCTGAGCAGCGCGGTGGGGCAGCTGTTCCTCGGCGCGCCGCTGGAGTTCCGGTACTCGTGGCGGGGCGCGCTGGTCTGGCTCGGGCTCGCGCTGGTGCTCGCCACCGCCGCGAGCCTGGTGCCGGCCCGCCGGGCGGCTCGCTTCACCGTGCGGGACGTGCTGGCCTGGGAATGATCCCGCCGGCCCCGACCGCGGGACACGGCTTAGGGTGCTGGCATGGCCGGGGATGCGGAGCGCGCGAGCCGCGGTGTGCCGGCTGGGCGGGCCGACCAGGTGACCGACCTGCTGCGCCGCGTCCCGCTGCTCGCCGTGCTCGGGCAGGTGGGGCTCGGGGCTGCCGTCCGGGCCGGGTCCACCCGGACGTACCCGGCCGGCCAGATCATCTGCCACCAGGGCGACCCCGGAGACCGCCTCTACATCGTGCTGCACGGTCTGGTGAAGGTGGTCTTCACCTCGGAGCGCGGCGACGAGATCGTCCTGCGCACCCTCGGAGACGCGGAGGTCTTCGGCGAGCTGGCGCTCCTGGACAAGTCGCCGCGGTCGGCCTCCGTCGTGGCCGTCGAGTCCACCCAGGTGTTCATGCTGCTCCGGGAGCGACTGCTCGAGTTGATGCGCCAGCACCCCCGCCTCGCCGACGAGTTCCTCCGCATGCTCGGCCAGCTCGTCCGGCGGCTCACCGAGCAGGCCGGGGACCTCGTCTTCCTCGACCTGCCGGGGCGGCTGGCGAAGCTCCTGCTGCAACTGGTGGAGCGGCACGGGCCCGCCGGCGGCACCGTCCTCGACCGGAGGCTGACGCAGTCGGACCTGGCGGCGATGATCGGCGCGTCCCGACCGGCGGTGAACCGTGCACTCCAGTCGCTCGCAGCACGGGGCTTCCTCACCCTGCAGGGGCAGGCGATCGTGCTCCGCGACGTCGAGGGCCTGCGGCGACGAGCCGAGATGTGACCGGGACGCCCGCCCCCCTCCGCCTAGCGCCGGACGTCCCGGTCGGCACGATCGTGCCGGGCCGGAGCCCGGCCCGCTGTGCCGGCGGTGACAGCGCGGGAGTGCGCTCGGTCCGCCCGGGCTCGCGCCGGCCGCCGCCGGCAGCATCGGCTAGGGTGCCGTGGTGCCACGGGTGGTCGTCGACGTCACGCTCAAGCCGGAGATCCTCGACCCGCAGGGTCAGGCGATCCTGTCCGCGCTGACCCGGCTCGGCTACGCCGGGGTGACCGGGGTGCGGCAGGGCAAGCACTTCGAGCTGGACGTTGACGCCGGCACCGACGAGTCGGTGGTCGCCCGGATCGCCGAGACGCTGCTGGCCAACCCGGTCATCGAGGACTTCACGATCCGGCCAGCAGCACATTCGGGTTGAGCAGCCCGGCCGGGTCGAGCGCGGTCTTCACCGCCCGCATCGCCGCCACCTCCGCCGGCGACCGGGCCAGCCCCAGCCAGCGCGCCTTCGCCCGGCCGATCCCGTGCTCGGCGCTGATCGACCCGCCGGCGCCCGCGACCAGCCGGAGCACCGCCCCGGTCACCGCGTCCCCGTCGGCCGCCGGCACGGACAGCATGTTGACGTGCAGGGTGGCCTCGGCCAGGTGTCCGAAGAGGATCATCTCGGCACCCCGGGGCAGCAGCCCGGGAAGCGCCTCCCAGACCGCCGGCAGCGCCTGCGCCGGCACCGAGACGTCGAGCTTGATCGGCACTCCGGCCGCGGAGATCGACGGCGTCAGCTCCTCCCGGCACCGCCACAGCCGGGCCCGGTCCGCCGCGTCGGCGGCCAGCACCGCGTCGCCCACCTCCGCCGCGTCCGCCAGCGCCGCGGTCAGGTCGTCGAGCGCGCCGGCGCCCACGGCCTCCAGCAGGACGTACGCCGGCCAGGGTGCGGGCAGCGGGTCCGGTACGCCCTGGCGGATCGCGAGCGCCAGCGCGGCCGCACCGATCAGCTCCGCCGCGGCCAGGCCGGGTAGCCGCCGCCGCACGGCGGTCAGCAGCGTCCCGGCCGCGGCGACGGTCTCGATGCCGACCAGCGCGACCGCGCGCGGGTCGGGCAGCGGCGGCACCAGCCGCAGTCGTACCCGGGTCAGCACGCCGAGCGTGCCCTCGCTGCCGCAGAGCAGTCCGGACAGGTCGTAGCCGGTGCTGTCCTTGACCGGTCCGTCCACCCGGGACAGCACCGCGCCGGAGGCGAGCACCGCCTCGGCGCCGACCAGCTGGGCCCGCGCCGCCCCCCAGCGCAGCACCCGCAGGCCGCCGGCGTTGGTGGCCATCGCGCCGCCGACGGTGGCCGAGTCCCGGGAGGCGAAGTCGAGGCCGAGCGCCCAGCCGGCGGCTCGGGCATGCCGCTGGACCGCACCCAGCGTGGCGCCGGCGCCGACCACGACCGTGCCGGCCGCGTCCACCGGCCCGAGGGCGTCCAGCCGCCGGGTCGACAGCACCACCGCCCGGGGCACGCCGACCGGCACCGAACCGCCGACCAGCCCGGTGTTGCCGCCCTGCGGCACGACCGGTACTCCGGCCTCCGCACAGGCAGCCAGCACCGCCGCGACCTCGCCGGTGCTGCCGGGGCGCACCACCGCGCGACACGATCCCCGCCACCGCCCGGTCCAGTCCGTCTCGTACGACGCGCGAAGGTCCGGATCGGTGAGCACGTGCTCGGCCCCGACCGCCGACACCAGCGCTGCCTGCACCTCCCGATCCTTGCACCGCTCCACCCGTACGATGGCTCCCGTGACGGCCCGGCGACGGCTCCCGTGACGGCCGCGGGGACGGCTCCGGTGACGCGACGGGTCGGGGTGGTGACCTTCCCGGGCAGCCTGGACGACCGGGACGCGGCCCGGGCGGTCGAGCTGGCCGGCGCCCGGGCGGTGCCGCTCTGGCATGCCGACCCGGACCTGCACGGGGTGGACGCGGTGGTGCTGCCCGGCGGCTTCTCGTACGGGGACTACCTCCGCTGCGGCGCGATCGCCCGCTTCGCCCCGGTCATGCAGACGGTGATCGCGCAGGCCCGGGGCGGGCTGCCGGTGCTCGGCATCTGCAACGGTTTCCAGATCCTCTGCGAGTCGCACCTGCTGCCCGGCGCGCTCATCCGCAACGACGTCCGCCGCTTCGTCTGCCGGGACCAGCGACTGGAGATCGCGACCGCCGCGACGGCCTGGACCGGCGCGTACCGGCCCGGCCAGCAGGTCACCGTCCCGATCAAGAACGGTGCGGGCGGCTACCTGGCGGACGCCCGCACCCTGGACGAGCTGGCGGCCGAGGGCCGGGTGGTGGCCCGTTACCTCGGCGGCAACCCCAACGGCTCGGCCCGCGACATCGCCGGCATCAGCAACGAGACCGGCACCGTGGTCGGCCTGATGCCGCACCCGGAGCACGCGGTCGACCCGCTGACCGGCCCGAGCGCGGACGGCCTGGGCTTCTTCACCTCGCTGCTCCGCCCGGCGGTGGCCGGATGAGCGAGGTGGGCACCGTGATCGACACCGTCGAGCAGGCCGAGAAGACCCCGGACGAGCCCCAGCCGTACGCGGACCTCGGCCTCGCCCCGGACGAGTACGCCCGGATCGGCGAGATCCTCGGCCGCCGTCCGACCGCCGTCGAGCTGGCCGTCTACTCGGTCATGTGGAGCGAGCACTGCTCGTACAAGTCCAGCAAGGTCCACTTGCGACAGTTCGGGGAGCGGGCACCCCGGTCGGACCGGCTGCTGGCCGGCATCGGCGAGAACGCCGGCGTGGTGGACGTCGGGGACGGCTGGGCGGTCACCTTCAAGGTGGAGTCGCACAACCACCCGTCCTATGTGGAGCCCCACCAGGGCGCTGCGACCGGGGTCGGCGGCATCGTCCGGGACATCCTCGCGATGGGCGCCCGCCCGGTCGCGGTCATGGACCCGCTGCGCTTCGGCCCGGCGGACGCGCCGGACACCGCCCGGGTGCTGCCCGCGGTGGTGGCCGGGATCGGCGGCTACGGCAACTGCCTCGGCCTGCCGAACATCGGCGGCGAGGTCGGCTTCGACCCGAGCTACCTGGGCAACCCGCTGGTGAACGCGCTGTGCGTGGGCGTGCTGCGCACCGACGCGATCCAGCGCGCGCACGCCTCCGGCCGGGGCAACAAGGTCGTCCTCTTCGGGGCGAAGACCGGCCGGGACGGCATCGGCGGCGTGTCGGTGCTGGCCAGCGCTGCCTTCGACGACGGCGAGCCGGGCAACGCGCCGGCCGGCCGGAGACCGTCGAAGCGGCCGAGCGTGCAGGTCGGCGACCCGTTCGCGGAGAAGGTGCTCATCGAGTGCTGCCTGGAGCTGTACGCGGCGGGGCTGGTGGTCGGCATCCAGGACCTCGGCGGCGCCGGGCTGTCCTGCGCGCTGACCGAGCTGGCCAGCGCCGGTGACGGCGGCATGCACGTCGACCTCGACCGGGTCCCGCTCCGCGAGCCGTCGATGCGGCCCGAGGAGGTGCTGGCCAGCGAGTCGCAGGAGCGGATGTGCGCGGTCGTCACCCCGGAGCGGGTCGAGGACTTCCTCGCGGTCTGCGCGAAGTGGGAGGTGCCGGCCACCGTCCTCGGCGAGGTGACCGGCACCGGCCGGCTCACCGTCGACTGGCGCGGCGAGCGGGTCGTCGACGTCCCGCCGCGGACGGTCGCGCACGAAGGGCCGGTCTACATGCGACCGCTGGCCCGACCGTCCGATCAGGACATCCTGCGGGCGGACAGCCCGGACCGGCTGCCCCGCCCGGGCGACCTGCGCAGCCTGCTGCTGCGCATGGTCGCCAGCCCCGGGCTGTGCAGCCGGGCCTGGGTCACCGACCAGTACGACCGGTACGTCCAGGGCAACACGGTGCTGGCCCAGCCCGAGGACGCGGGCGTGGTCCGGATCGACGAGGCGACCGGCCGCGGTGTCGCGCTGGCCACCGACGGCAACGGCCGCTACACCCGGCTCGACCCGTACGCGGGCGCCCAGCTCGCGCTCGCCGAGGCGTACCGGAACGTGGCGGCCACCGGCGCCGAGCCGGTCGCGGTGACCAACTGCCTGAACTTCGGCAGCCCCGAGGACCCCGGGGTGATGTGGCAGTTCGCGGAGGCGGTGCGCGGGCTGGCCGACGGCTGCCGGCAGCTCGGCATCCCGGTGACCGGCGGCAACGTCAGCTTCTACAACCAGACCGGCGGCACGCCGATCCTGCCCACCCCGGTGGTCGGCGTGCTCGGCGTGCTCAACGACGTCACCCGCCGGACGCCGATGGGGTTCCGTGCGCCGGGCGATGTGGTCGTGCTGCTCGGCCGGACCGGCGCGGACTTCGGCGGCTCGGAGTGGGCGTACGCCGAGCACGGGCACCTGGGCGGCAGCCCGCCGCCGGTCGACCTGGACCGGGAACGGGCGCTGGCCGCGGTCCTGCGGTCCGGGATCCTGCGCAGCGCGCACGACCTGTCCGACGGCGGCCTCGCCCAGGCGCTGGTCGAGTCGGCGCTGCGGCTCGGCGTCGGGGCCCGGGTGACGCTCGACGGGGACCCGTTCGTCCAGCTCTTCAGCGAGTCGACGGCCCGCGCGCTGGTCACGGTCGCCGCGGCCGACCTGGCCACGCTGGCCGCCGTCGCGGCCCGGGACGGCGTCCCGCTGACCCGCCTCGGCGAGCTCACCGCGGACGCCACCCTGACGATCGAGGGTGTCCTGACCGTCCCGCTCGCCGAGCTGCGCGAGGCGCACGAGTCGACCCTGCCGCGCCTCTTCGACTGACCCGCAACCCTCCCGCCCGGGGCCGGCCGGCGCCGGCCGGGCGGGGCCGGTACGGTGCGGCGGTGGCAGCGCGGCGGGCCGACCCGGGCCGGGTGCTGGCCGCGGTGCTCGCCCAGGCCGACGCAGTCTCGGCCTGGCTGTCCGGGCAACCGCCCTCGGCCTGGCGGCGGCCGTCGGTGCTGCCCGGCTGGACGGTGCTGGAGCTGGCCGAGCACGTCGCGGTGGTGCTGCGGTCGACTCCGGCGACGCTGCGGCGGACGACCGGCGACAGGCCGGTCTCGATCGCCCGGTACGCCTCGGGCGGGTGGTGTGCGAGTTGGTGTCGTGATGACGACACCAACTCGCACGAACCCGCGGAGGAGGTGCTCGCCGGGCTCTACGCCGCCCGGGACGTGGCCGCGGCCACCGAGCTGCCGGCCGCCCGGGCGGTGCGGGCCGGCCGCGACCCGGTGGCCCCGGCCGACTACCTGGTCACCCGCGCGATCGAGCTGGTCGTGCACGCCGACGACCTGTCCCGGTCGCTGCCGGAGCGGGCGCCGGTCCCGCTGGACCGCGCCGCCCTGCGGGTGGCCTGCCAGGCGCTCGCCGACGTGCTCGCGGAGCGGGCGCCGGGCCACTCGCTGGAGCTGCGCGTCCCGCCGTACGCCGCGGTGCAGGCGCTGCAGGGACCCCGGCACACCCGCGGCACGCCACCCAACGTGGTCGAGACCGACCCGGTCACCTGGGTGCGGCTGGCGACCGGTCGGCTCAGCTGGGCGGATGCCGTTCCGGGCCGGTCGGTGCAGGCGCGCGGGGAACGGGCCGATCTCGCACCGTGGCTGCCGCTTCTCTAGGGCATCACCGGATCGAGTGGAGGGCGGCGGGCCACTCGTCCGATTTGCGCAGGTACGCGCGCGACGGCCGGTAGCCGGGGGTACTCTTGACGCCCCGCGGCCGGCCGCATCCCCCCAAGCGGCCGGTCGCGGCTTCGACGCTGCCGGCTGGCCGGCCGGTAGAATGACGTCCGTGCCGGAGGAGCCACCGCGCGAGGAGTGCGGCGTGTTCGGAGTGTGGGCACCCGGTGAGGACGTCGCCAAGCTGGCCTATTTCGGGCTCTACGCGCTGCAGCACCGCGGCCAGGAGGCCGCCGGGATCGCGGTGAGTGACGGCGCCGCGATGGTGGTCTACAAGGACCTCGGCCTGGTCGCGCAGGTCTTCGACGAGCCGACGCTGGAGAGCCTGCGGGGGCACATCGCGATCGGGCACACCCGCTACTCCACCACCGGTTCGTCGACCTGGGAGAACGCGCAGCCCACCTTCCGCACCACGGCGGCCGGGACCGGCATCGCGCTCGGCCACAACGGCAACCTGGTCAACACCGCGGCGCTGGCCGCTGAGGCGGTCGAGCTCGGCGTCGCCGACGTCCGCGGCGCCACCACCGACTCGGACCTGGTGACCGGCCTGCTCGCCGCGTACCCGGACCTGTCCGTGGAGGCGGCCGCGCTGCGGGTGCTGCCGACGCTGAGCGGGGCGTTCTCGCTGGTGTTCATGGACGAGCACACCCTCTACGCGGCCCGCGACGGCTTCGGCGTCCGGCCGCTGGTGCTCGGCCGGCTGGACCGCGGCTGGGTGGTGGCCAGCGAGACCGCGGCGCTGGACATCGTCGGCGCCTCGTTCGTCCGGGAGGTCGAGCCGGGCGAGCTGCTCGCCGTCGACGCCGACGGGCTGCGGTCCGAGCGCTTCGCCGCGCCGACCCCGAAGGGCTGCCTGTTCGAGTACGCGTACCTGGCCCGGCCGGACACCACCATCGCCGGCCGCAACGTGCAGGCCGCCCGGGTCGAGGTGGGTCGCCGGCTGGCCCGGGAGCAGCCCGCGGACGCGGACCTGGTCATCCCGGTGCCGGAGTCGGGCACGCCGGCCGCGATCGGTTTCGCCGAGGAGTCCGGCATCCCGTACGGGCTGGGCCTGGTGAAGAACTCGTACGTCGGGCGCACCTTCATCCAGCCGTCCCAGACGATCCGGCAGCTCGGCATCCGGCTCAAGCTCAACCCGTTGCGGGACGTGCTGCGCGGCAAGCGGATCGTCGTCGTGGACGACTCCATCGTGCGCGGCAACACCCAGCGGGCGCTGGTCCGGATGCTGCGGGAGTCCGGCGCGCTCGAGGTGCACGTGCGGATCTCCTCACCGCCGGTGAAGTGGCCCTGCTTCTACGGCATCGACTTCCCCAGCCGGGCCGAGCTGATCGCGAACGGGCTGGACGTGCAGGGGGTCCGCCGCTCGATCGGCGCCGACTCGCTCGGCTATGTCTCGCTGGACGGGCTGGTCGCCGCGACCGAGCAGCCGAAGTCGCGGCTGTGCCGGGCCTGCTTCGACGGTGCCTACCCGATCCCGCTGCCGGCGCCGGAGCTGGTCGGCAAGCACGTGCTGGAGGGCATCGAGCATCGGGTCGCGGGCTCGCCGAGCGAGCTGCAGGAGACTGTGCGGGTCCGCGGCGGCTCCCCGGGCCCGTCCGCCGACACCTTGGACGAGCTGGGCCTGCTCGACCCGCCGGTCCGGCCGTGAAGCCGCTGTCGTACGCGGCCGCCGGCGTCGACATCGACGCGGGCGAGCGGGCGGTCGAGCTGATGCGGGCCGCGGTGGGCCGGACCCGGCGGCCCGAGGTGCTGGGCGGGCTGGGCGGCTTCGCCGGGCTCTTCGAGCTCGACCTCACCCGCCACCGGCGGCCGCTGCTCGCCGCCAGCACCGACGGCGTCGGCACCAAGATCGCGATCGCCCGGGCGCTGGACCGGCACGACACCATCGGCGTCGACCTGGTCGCGATGGTGGTGGACGACCTCGTCGCCTGCGGCGCCGAGCCGCTCTTCCTGCAGGACTACCTCGCCTGCGGCAAGCTCGTGCCGGAGCGGGTCGCCGACGTCGTCCGGGGAATCGCCGCCGGCTGCGAGCGGGCCGGCTGCGCGCTGGTGGGCGGGGAGACCGCGGAGCACGGCGACCTGATGGAGCCGGACGCGTACGACCTCGCGGCGACCGCCGTCGGCGTGGTCGAGGCGGACGAGGTGCTCGGGCCGGAGCGGGTCCGGGCCGGCGACGCGGTGGTCGCGCTGGCCTCCTCGGGCCTGCACTCCAACGGCTACGTGCTGGTCCGGCGGGTGGTGCGGGTGGCCGGGCTGCCGCTGGACGAGCCGGCGCCGGGTCTGGACCGGCCGCTCGGCGAGGAGCTGCTGGAGCCGACCCGGATCTATGCCCGGGACTGCCTGGCACTGGCCGCCGCGACCGAGGTGCACGCCTTCGCGCACGTGACCGGCGGCGGGCTGGCCGGCAACCTGGCCAGGGTGCTGCCGCCGGCGCTGGACGCGGTGCTGGACCGCGCGACCTGGGCCCTGCCTCCGGTCATGGCGCTGGTCGGCCGGCTGGGCCCGGTCGAGCCGGCCGAGCTGGAGCGCACGGTCAACCTCGGCGTCGGCATGCTCGCGGTGGTCGCGGACGGGGATGTGGCGGTGCGGCTGCTCGCCGACCGCGCGGTGCCGGCCTGGGTGGCCGGCGAGATCGTGCCGGGGACCGGGACCGCTCGACTGACCGGAGCGCACCGGGCCTGAGGGCCGCGGCGCCACGGTGCCGAGCCGTGCGTCAGCGGCGGGACGGGGTCCAGTCGTCCGGGTCGTACTCCTCGCCGTCGTCCGCTTCGTCGTCCACCAGGGACGACGGGCTCGTGGACGGTTCGCCACCCAGCTCGCGCTGCAAGGCAGTCAGGTCGGTGTCGTGCGTGCTGTACTTCAACGCACGGGCCACCTTCTGCTGCTTGGCCTTGGCACGGCCGCGCCCCATGGCTCGACCCCCTCGCACAGGACAAAGGGGCGGCCTGCACGAGGCGGCCCCGACAGTGTGGTCATCGTCGTGGCACCACGGTACAACTCGAGGGCCGCTCGTACCACGTCGCGTCCGGGCACCGCCGGCAACGTGCCGGATGGCATCACCGGATCGGCCGCGCCCGATCCGGTGAGGGGATCACAATCCCCCGCAACCGACCGATCTCGGCCATCCGCCGCTCCGCCAGCCGGTCCGCCGCGACCGCCGGCGGCACCCCCTCTTCGGCCGCCACCGTGAAGATCCGCCGGGTGGTGTCGAAGATCGCGGTGGCCCGCTCCCGGGCCCGCTCCGGCACGTACCCCCGGTACTCGTCGGCGACCTGGATCACCCCCCCGGCGTTGACCACGTAGTCCGGCGCGTAGAGCACGCCGCGCTCCTCGAGCAGCTTCTCCACCCCCGGGTGGGCCAGCTGGTTGTTCGCCGCGCCGCAGACCACCCGCGCCCGCAGTGCCGCGACCACGTCGTCGGACAGCGCCCCGCCGAGCGCGCACGGTGCGTAGATGTCCAGGTCGCAGCGGACCAGCGCGTCCACGTCCGGGACCCGGGAGACCTCCGGATGTGCCGCCGTGACCGTGCCGACCGCCGCCGCGCTGACGTCGGTCACCACCACGTCCGCGCCGTCCTCCACCAGGTGCCGGACCAGGTGCCGGCCGACCTTGCCCACGCCGGCCACGCCGACCCGCCGGCCGCGCAGCTCGGTGCTGCCCCACCGCGCCTCCGCGCAGGCCCGCATCCCCTGGAAGACACCCCACGCGGTCAGCACGGACGAGTCGCCCGCGCCGCCGTCGGCGGTCGACCGGCCGGTCACGTACGCGCTCTCGCGGGCGACCACGTCCATGTCCTGGACGTAGGTCCCGACGTCGCAGGCGGTCACGTACCGCCCGCCGAGTGTCTGCACGAACCGCCCGTACGCGCGCAGCAACGCCTCGGTCTTGTCGGTGGCCGGGTCCCCCCAGATGACCGCCTTGCCGCCGCCGTGGTCGAGGCCGGCCAGCGCGTTCTTGTACGCCATGCCGCGGGACAGGTTGAGCACGTCGACGAGCGCCTCGTCCTCCGAGGCGTACGGGTAGAAGCGGGTGCCGCCGAGGGCCGGGCCCAGCGCGGTCGAGTAGATCGCGATGATCGCCCGCAGCCCGGAGGTCCGGTCGTGGCAGAAGACCACCTGTTCGTGGTCGGTGGCGAAGACCGTCACTGCAGCTCCTCGTCGTCTCCGGCGCGGGTGGCGGGGGTCGCCCGCGGCGCCCGCAGGGGGCGGAGCGGTGGCTCCGCCGCTCACCTTAGAGCGCCTTGCTGCGGCGGCCCCACGGACGAACGCGATCATGCGACGATCGGCTGGTGACACCGCCGTACGCCGCGGAACTGCGCGTGTACGAGCCGCTGGCGGCCTTCGACGTCGAGGAGCGCCGGCGGTGGCAGCAGTACGCGCAGGCGCCGGCCGTGCCGACCGGGCTGGCCGGGTCCCGCCGGGAGCGGATCCTCGGGCTGGTGGCCGCCTGCCGGGCGACGCCCGCGGTGCCCAGGCCGGGGGATGCCGGCGAGCACGCCGCGGTGCTGCGCGGGGAGTCCGGCCTGCTGGTCTGCCCGCTGCGCACCGAGCTGCGCTGCTGGGAGGCGGCCACCGAGACCCGGGTGACGCTGCCGCCCGAGGTGGCCAGCACGGTGCTGCCGGACCACGAGGTCGCGCTCGCGGCGGCCGAGCACGAGCGCTGGCTGGCCGAGCACCCGGCCCGCCGCTCGCACGTGCAGCAGCACCGCTGGACGGTGCCGGTGCGCTGGTTCCTGCTCTTCGACCGGGAGGAACGGCGGCTGCAGCTGGGCTCGCGGGGGCTCGACCGCGAGCTGGCCGCCGCGACCACCCGGTCGCTGGTCTACCGGACCCCGATGGCGCAGGCCCGCCGGCGGGTGGCGGGTGGTCTGCAGGTGCTGCGCAAGGCGCTGCCGGACGGCCCCGCGGTCAGCTCGGTGGAGGTGCTGGGGCGGTGGCTGGAGGAGTTCCACCCCCGGTCGGTGGTCGAGCTCGACTACGGCGGCCTGGTGGATCTCTGCGGGGACGCCGAGCTGCGGTCCGACGACTCGGTCGCGGACGTCGTCGAGGCGATCGCCGCGCTGGGTCGCGGGGACACCGAAAATGCGACAGCAGCGTACGAACGGGTGACGGACAGGTGGCGTTCGGCCCAATCCGTGGAGACCGCGAACTGACGCGGCGATGTCATGCGCGACATTCCGGGAAAGCCTTGCTCGCGAGAGTCGTTGAGCGATGCGGTCGAATGGTGCATTATGGACCTGGGTCGAGGGACGAACCGGGGTGCTTCGGCCACGTGGCAGGAAGGGACGAGCCATGACCACGCGCCAGACCACAGACGCCGAGCCTCTGCTCACGCCGGCTGAGGTCGCCACGATGTTCCGTGTCGATCCGAAGACGGTCACCCGCTGGGCAAAGGCCGGGAAGCTCACGTCGATCCGCACGCTGGGTGGGCACCGTCGCTACAAGGAATCCGAGGTCCGCGGGCTCCTCGAGGGCGGCAGCCCGGCCAAGATCGAGGAGTAGGGCACCGGCCGCCGAGATCCGCCGCCGCAGCACTCGCGTGCCGCGGCGGCGGTGTCTTCTCAGCGGCCCGGAGTCGGACAACCAGATCGCTCGCGCCATCTGCCGGACACAGCCGTGATCCGGACCGCCAGAGGAAGTGAGCGGGGGGTGGGGGTCGGTGAGTGGGTCCCCGTCGTGTTCTGGTCCGCTGTCTGCACTGGCACGATGTGCAATGGACCAGTCGCAGACGACTTGGCGTCGCCGGCCACTCGGCCGCGCGCTCGATCGTCTCTGCGGCGTGTCGCCGCTGAGTTGAGCGCGTGCCACCATCTCTCGGTGCCACGATCCGGTCGTGCCCGGTTCCCTTGGCGGGCGCCGTCGCGGCATCGGGCCGACCGATGTTGTGATCATCCTCGCCTGCGCGCTCGCGGTGCTGGTGGCTGGGCCGCGCCCGGAGTCCTCGGGGGTCGAGGATCGCCTCACCGCCGTGGGACCAGCCGCTGCTGGTCGGACGACGCTGCCCGCGCTCGGTGCGCCGGCGCTCGGCGTGCCGGCGCTGGACCCGGACGGCGTCCAGCGGCACCTCGGCCCGGCCGCCGGCCCGGCGATCGCGCTGACCTTCGACGACGGGCCCGACCCGCGGTGGACGCCCGCCGTGCTGGACCTGCTCCGCGAGCACCGGATCAGGGCGACCTTCTGCCTGGTGGGCCGGCACGTCGCCGAGCATCCCGAGCTGATCCGCCGGATCGCGGTGGACGGGCACGCGCTGTGCAACCACAGCTGGTCGCACGACGAGCACATGCAGCGCCGCCCGGCCGCCAGCGTGCGCGCCGACCTGGAGCGCACGAGCCGCGCGATCACCCAGGCCGCCGGCCGGCCGCCGCGGTACTACCGGGCGCCGGGCGGCAACTGGGCGCCCAGCGCCGTGGTCGAGGCCGACCGGCAGCAGCTGCGGCTGCTCGGTTGGACCGTCGACCCGTACGACTGGCGCCAGCCGCCGGCAGCCGAGATCGTCCGCCGGGTGCTCCTCGGCGCCACGCCGGGCGCGATCGTGCTGATGCACGACGGGTACGGCGCCCGCGGCAACAGCGTCGCCGCCCTCCGCACGCTGCTGACCGCGCTGGCGGGCCGGCAGCTGCGCTTCACCACCCCCTGACGACTGATGGCAGGCGGATAATCCGGCCTTCTCGGGCAGAATCGCCACGTACTTGAGGAGTGGGCACTCAGAGCTAGTTCGAGGCACAAATAACTAGTCTCAGGGGACAACATGACCGAGTCGACGGTGGACGGGGACGGCGTCCGGCGAAAGACGATCAGCAATCCCTACATTCACCGGTTGCAGCCAGACGTGCCCACTGGCGCGTGACCAGTCCACGGCGATGCCCCACTCCGCGTTCGATATGTACCATTGATGCATGATTTGGGCGCGCGTCGGGGTGATACGCTCGTGTCGT
>JBJMII010000070.1:0-12516 GCA_045806925.1 Mycobacteriales bacterium | reverse complement strand
TGATAGACTTCTCGGCCGGGAGAAAGAGCCCGAGCAGCCGAGGCAGCCCTCGCCGCAATACCCGCCGCAGTACGGGCAGGGCAACCCCCAGCAATATCAGCAGCAATACGGTAACCAGCAGCCCCAACAACCCCGGCAGTCCGGACAGTTGACAGACGAGCAGGCGCTGGACCGCTATCGCTACATGCTACGCACCGCCCCTCCCGAGACGATCGAGCAGGCGCACGCCGAAGCCTTTGCCCAGCTCACTCCCGAGCAGCGCCGCATGCTGCTGCAGCAACTAAGCGCGAATGTGCCGCCCAACGAGCGCGCCGCAAGTGTGGGCACGCAGGACGACCCCGCCTCGCTGGCCCGTATGGCCACACGCGCCGAGATGCGCCAGCCCGGCACGCTGGAGCGCACCCTGGGCAGAGGCGGCATGGGCGGCGGCATGGGCGGCGGCATGGGTATGGGCGGCATGGGCATGGGCGGGATGCTCGCCGGCAGCCTGCTGGCCAGCGTGGCCGGCGCCTTCGTCGGCACCGCGATCGCGGACGCCATGTTCGACTTCAACGACAGCGGGGAGAGCGGCGACGCCGCCGCGGACACCGGCGACGCCGCGACGGACAGCGGTGACACCGCGACGGACAGCGGTGACTACGGCGGCGGCGGCGACCTCGGTGGCGGTGACTACGGCGGTGGCGGCGACTTCGGTGGCGGCGACTTCGGTGGCGGCGACTTCGGTGGCGACATGGGAGGGTTCTGATGGCGCGCGAGCCGGATCGGGCCGTGCCGAGGAGACCGTCGAGGAGGTGCTGGACGCGCCCGTCCCGCCGGAGGTGCGCAAGGACCGCCGGCAGCACGGCGGCATTCCGCCGCGCCTCGACGACGACGCACTCGCGGAGCGCACCGAGCAGGAGCGGGTCGAGGTCGGGCTCGCCGACTACGACCCGGACGACGTCCCGCCGGCGACCGACGACCCGGTGCCGGTCGACTTCACCGGCACCGACGTCTACCGGCAGGAGGTCGAGGAGATCGACCGCGAGGTCGCCGAGGGGGTGCTGCCGACCGAGGAGCGGCCGGTCTTCCCGCCGACCCGCTATCCGGAGCGGTAGGCAGGCCGGCCGCTGTCGATGTCAGGAAGTCCGGGACGCTCCGCGCCCCCGGTCCACTCGAAGGCCGTCCCGGGGCGGACCGCCGGCGGCGGTCACGGGCGGGCGCTTGCCTTACCATGGCAGCGTCGTGGTCAACGGTGTCGCCGTCGCGGCACCTATCCTCCCCTCTCCCCGGACGGCACGGCATGACACACGAGCCTGGGCCGACCCGCTCGCCGACCCCTGCCCAGCCCAGCTACCGGCACGAGGCCTTCCTCTACCGCGGCGGGGCGGAGTTCCTGGCCGGCCTGGTCCCGTTCGTGCGGGACGGGATCGCGGCGGGCGAGCCGGTGATGGTGGCCGTCATCGAGGAGCGGGCGGAGCCGCTGCGGGAGGCGCTCGGCGCCGACGCCGCGGACGTGCACTTCGTGGACATGGCCGAGCTGGGGCACAACCCGGCCCGGATCATCCCCGGCTGGCAGCGGTTCCTGGACCAGCACTGCCAGGGCAGCCGCCCGGTGCGTGGCATCGGCGAGCCGGTCTGGGCCGGCCGGCGGGGCACCGAGCTGATCGAGGCGCAGCTGCACGAAGGCCTGCTCAACGTCGCGGTCGACCCGGACACCCCGCTGTGGCTGCGCTGCCCGTACGACACGGAGGCGCTGCCGCCGGACGTCGTCGAGCAGGTGTACCGGAGCCATCCGCTGGTGGTCGAGTCCGACTGGTACGCGGGCAGCCCGCTGTACGGCGGCGCCCAGTACGTCGCCGACTTCTACGCCCGGGACATGCCCGAGCCGAGCGTGCCGGTCGAGGCGCTGCCCCTTGTCGCGGACGTGACCGGGGTGCGCGAGCTGGTGGTCCGGCAGGCCGCGCTGGCCGGCCTGGACCCGGAGCGGGTGTGGGCGGTCGGGCTGGCCGTGCAGGAGTCGGCGGCCGCGGTGGCACGCGCCTCCGGAGCCGGCTCGCTGCGGGTGTGGGTCGAGCCGGAGGCGCTGGTCTGCGAGCTGCGTGACCCGGGCCCGGCGCCGGACCCGATGGCCGGCCGGCGGCGGCCGGGTCCGAGCGAACCGGACGAGCGCGGGCTGTGGCTGGCCAACCAGCTGTGCGACCTGGTCCAGGTCCGCTCGACCGGGACCGGCTCGGTGGTCCGGATCACCAGCTGGCGCTGAGTACCACGCTGCGGTTCAGGCCGGAACCGGTGCGGCGCGCGTCTGCGTGACCGCTCAGCCGTCGACGGTCTGCGGCAGCAGCGCGAGCTCGCTGTCCCGCCGCCACTCCACCAGCAGTGCGGTCACGTCGTCCTGCAGCTGACCGGCCTGGTGGTCGAAGATCGCCTGCCGCAGCCGGCGCAGCGTCTCCGGGGTCGGCAGCCCGGCGGCGGCCTGCCGCTCCAGGAACTCGGCGAGCCGCTCCAGGGTGAAGAAGGCACCGTCCGCGGTCCGTGCCTCGGTGACCCCGTCGGTGTAGAGCAGGACCCGGTCGCCGGGCTCCAGCGCTTCCTCGCCGACCTCGACCGGGCCGGACCCGAACGGCACCCCCAGCGGCGTGCTCGGGGTAGATGGAGCTGGCGGAGTAGGCGCGGCCGCCGAGCGTGCCGTCCACCCGCAGCACCCGGCGCTCCGGCCCGGCCGCGTCCCCCGGCCGCCCGGACCCGCCCGGGCCGGGGAGCGGGACCAGCACGGTCTGCTCGTAGTCGACCAGGTACAGCACCATGTCCTCGATGCCCAGCGGCCGCGCCTTCTCGGCCAGCTCCGCGGCGAGGTCGCTCGGCCGGCTGAGATGGGTGGCCGCCAGCAGGTCGGCGAAGACCGCTATCGCGGCCGTGTCGAGCTCCGCGTCGTTCGACCCCGTCACGGGAACCATCCTGGCATCGCGGCTCGCGAGCAGCGGGTCCGGCGCCGGATACAGTGGGTTGTCATCGGCGTCCGGCGTCCGGGGAGGGACCGAGTCGAGCGGGGTACGCGGCGCGCGGCCCTTCTCCGTCGGCTGCAAGGAGCTGTGTGGTGGTCAGCAAGCGTCTCCCGTTCCCGCGTCCCGCCAGCCTGAGCCGCCGGTCCGGCCGGGGTGCCGGCGACAGCGGCGACGGCAACGGCATCGCCGAGGACGTCGAGCCGGGCGGCGGCGGTCGGGTGGTGGACAGCGCCGTCTACGTCGACGGGCATCGCGTCGCGTCGCCGGAGAGCCTCGCGGAGACGTACCAGGCCCTGCACGAGTCCCCGGGCGGCATGGCCTGGATCGGCCTCTACCGGCCGGACCCGCTGGACCTGGCCTCGGTCGCGGCCGAGTTCAAGCTGCACGAGCTGGCCGTGGAGGACGCGATCACCGCGCACCAGCGGCCGAAGCTGGAGCGCTACGGCGACACGCTGTTCTGCGTGCTGCGGGCCGCCCGCTACGTCGACCGGGTGGAGGAGGTCGCCTTCAGCGAGCTGCACGTCTTCACCGGCCCGGACTTCGTCATCACCGTCCGGCACGGCGAGGCCCCCGACCTCGCGGCGGTCCGGCGGCGGATGCAGGCCAGCCCGCAGATGCTGGCCCGCGGCCCGGAGGCGGTGCTCTACGCGATCCTGGACGAGGTCGTGGACGGGTACGGGCCGGTGGTCGCCGGCCTGGAGAACGACGTCGACGAGATCGAGATCGAGGTCTTCGGCGGCGACCCCCGGGTGTCCCGGCGGATCTACGAGCTGTCCCGCGAGGTCATCGAGTTCCAGCGGGCCGCCGGGCCGCTGGCCGGGGTGCTGGAGGCGCTGACCGGCGGCTTCGACAAGTACGGCGTGGACGAGGAGCTGCAGCGCTACCTGCGCGACGTCAGCGACCACCTGACCCAGGTGGTGGAGCGGGTGGACGGTCTGCGCCAGTTGCTGCAGAACATCCTGACCGTCAACGCCACCCTCGTCGCCCAGCAGCAGAACGAGGAGATGCGGTCGCTGACCGAAGCCAGCTACAACCAGAACGAGGAGGTCAAGAAGATCTCCTCGTGGGCGGCGATCCTGTTCGCGCCGACGCTGATCGGGACCGTCTACGGGATGAACTTCGTGCACATGCCGGAGCTGGGCTGGGTCGGCGGCTACCCGTTCGCGCTGGCCCTGATGGCGATCGTCTGCGGCGTGCTGTTCCTCGTATTCCGCCGCCGCGGCTGGCTCTAGGCTGGACGCATGCGGGTCGCGGCGATCCAGGCCGACGTCGACGGCTCGGCGCCGTACGCGGCCCGGGTGGCCGGCGTCTGCGAGCAGGTGGCGGCCTGCGGGGACGCCGAGCTGGTGCTGCTGCCGGAGCTGTGGGCGACCGGCTACTTCGCCTTCGACGACTACGCGGCGACGGCCGAGCCGCTGGACGGGCCGACCTGCGCGGCGCTGTCGGCCGCCGCCGCCGCGGCCGGGGTGCACCTGCACGGCGGCAGCATCGTGGAGCGGTCCGGCGACCAGCTCTTCAACACCAGCCTGCTCTTCGGGCCGGACGGCCGGCTCCTGCAGACGTACCGGAAGGTGCACCTGTTCGGGTACGGCTCGCGCGAGGTCTCGCTGCTCAGCCCCGGCGGCTTCGTCGGGTCCTGCCCGACGCCGATCGGCACCGTCGCCATCAGCACCTGCTACGACCTGCGCTTCCCGGAGCTCTACCGGCTGCAGGTGGACGGCGGCGCGGAGCTGTTCCTGGTCGCCGCCGCCTGGCCGCGGGCGCGGCTGGCGCACTGGCAGCTGCTGCTGCGGGCGCGGGCGCTGGAGAACCAGTGCTTCCTCGCCGCGTGCGGCGCCGCCGGCCGGCAGGGCGACGTCGTGCTGTCCGGCCGCAGCGCGGTGGTCGACCCGTGGGGCTCGGTGCTCGCGGAGGCGGGTGACACGGCCGAGACGCTGACCGTGGAGGTGGACCTCGGCGAGGTGGCCCGGGCGCGCAAGGACTTCCCGGCCCTGGCGGACCGCCGCCTCTGACCGGTCCGACCCGGAGGCCCGCTCAGGCGCGGCCCTCCGTGCTCAGCAGGACGACGGTCGCCTCCGGCCCGACCCGGAGGGCGGCCCGCCGAGCCTCCTCGCCGAGGGCGGCTCGAGCGGCCGCGAGCGTCGCCGCTCCGCTCGGACCGGACGACACGCCGAGGTCACCGAGGTCGGCGACGGCCCGGCTGGCCTGGTCGTCGGACACCGCCACCGCGGCGTCCAGGCCGTCGCGCAGGACCGGCCAGGCCAGGCTCGACGGCGTCCCGCAGTTCAGCCCGGCCATCACGGTCGCACCGGTCCGGACCGAGCGCCGCCGGCCGGCCCGGAGGCTGGCCAGCACGCAGGCGGCGGTCTCCGGCTCGACACCGAGGACCGCGGCCGCCCGCCCGCCGCTGCGGTAGTGGGTGACCACCGCCTGCGCCAGCGAACCGACGCCGATCGGCACCACCACCAGGTCCGGCACCGGCCCGATCTCGGCCGGCAGGGTGGCGTACCCCTCGACGACCCAGCCGGGCACGGTCTCGTACCCGGGCCACGCGGTGTCCTGGACCAGTTCGGCGTCCGGATCCCCGGCCGCGACCCGGGCCGCTTCCGCGACGGTCTGGTCGTACGGGCCGGGCAACGTCGTCACCTTCGCGCCCTCGTCCGCGATGAGCCGGGCCGCCCGGTCCGGGACGACGTCCGGGACGAGCACGTGCGCCGCCGCGCCGAGCAGCCGCGCCATCCGGGCCACCGCCCGGCCGTGGTTGCCGTCGGTCGCGGTGACCAGCGTCAGCGGGCCGACCGCCGCCCGCAGCCGGTCCAGCGTCAGCGGTCCGCGCAGGCCGGCCCGCGCGGCGACCAGCCGGGCCACCGCCCAGGACGCGCCGAGCACCTTGAAGGCCGGCAGCCCGAGCCGGCTCGACTCGTCCTTGACCAGCAGCCGCCGCACGTTGAGCTCCGCCGCCACCGACGGCAGCTCGACCAGCGGCGTCGGCGCGTAGCCGGGCAGCTGCCGGTGGAAGGCGAGCACGTCCGCGGGGGCGGCGTCGCAGCTCCGGGTCCGCGCGGCCGGGTTCGCGTACCAGTCCATCCGGCGAGGTTCGCCTCAGCTGGTCGGTGCGGCGGCTGCCGGCGCGGCGACCACCAGCATCCGGCCGAGCCGCAGCAACGCGATGCCGATGAGGACGAGGACCACGCCCAGCGCGGCCGCCATCGCAGCCACCCCGAACGCCACCACCGAGGTGAACAGGGAGGCGCGCAGGAACGATGCGGTCATGACGGTCTGCCGCTGTGGATCGTTCCGCTGCAGCTCAGCGTAGGTCTTACCGCCGCTTGCCTCCAGCGCGTGCTTCTCGATCGTCTGCGCCTCGGAGTAGGCGGTGAGCGGGCCGTTCACCGCGTCGCCGGCGAAGTACTTCGCGTCCGGGGAGACGGTGACCTTCTCATCGGCCAGGGTGTTCTGGACCCCGATCCAGGTGACGACTCCGGCGGCGACCATGATCACCCCGGCGAGGATGACGAGGACGGCGAGCACGCGGGCCGTCCCCGAGCGGGCCGGCCCCGTTGTCGTGGTCATCTGGTGCTCCCCTTCCCTGACCGGCGTGCCCGCGCTGCCTGGGCCTGGCGACGGACCATAGTCCTGCCGCGGAACAAAGCACAGGACCGACGCCGCCGGCCCGAGCTTCCGCACCGCGGCGTGTCGGTCCCTGGGCTGCCGGTGGGCCCGCGATAGTGTTCGCCGGTGCTGAGGGGCGGCGTGTGGCGCAGCTGACGATCGCCGCGGGCGAGGTGGACCTGCACCGGCTGGTGGGTACGGCGGTGTTCCTGCGCGGGCGGGCGCACGTCCAGCAGGGCGAGGTGCTGGACGTTCAGTGGCATCCGTCCGGGCGGGCGTTCGGCCGGGTCGGCTGCGGCGGAGCGGAGCACTCGGCGATCGCCCTGGTGGACCGGACGCCGGAAGGCGCGGTCACGTCGTTGGGTGGCAGTTGCACCTGCCGGTCCGGGCCGGGTTGCCCACATGCTGTCGCGCTGCTGCTCGCGGGCATGCCGGCGGCGGCCACGCCCGGCGGCCAGACCGTACGCCGACCGCCTTCCTGGGAGCGGTTCCTGAGTCCGGTCGTCGGGGCCGCCGATCCGGGGAAGGTCGAGGAGCAGGCCGATGTCGGCCTGCAGTTCGAGGTGCAGGACAGCTCGTCCCGCCAGGCTGGGCGCTCGCCGGGTGCGCGGGCGGTGCGGATCGGGCTGCGTCCGGTGTTGCCCGGCCGCACCGGCGGGTGGGTGCGTACCGGCATCTCCTGGTCGAACCTGAGCTACGTCCGGTCTTCGGGTTCCGGAGTGCAGGCCCGGCATCTGCGGTTGCTCCGGGAGATCCTGAAGCTCGCCGCGGACACGCCTGGCGGTTATGCGTACGCCTACCAACAGGCCGCGACGCTGTGGCTGGAGTCCATCCACAGTCGCCGGCTGTGGGATGTGCTGGCTGAGGCACGCGAGGTCGGGTTGCCGCTGGTTCAGGCCGGCAAGCGGGCCCCCGCGGTGATCGTGTCGCCCGGCCGCGCCGAGGTGAGCCTGCAGGTTCGCCGGGACCCCGCCGGTCTGGAGTTGGAGCCGCGGATCGTGGCCGCCGGCTCGCCGGTGGTGCTGGGTTCGTCGCTGCTGGTGGGGGAGCCGGCACACGGCATCGCATGGTGGCAGACGCCGGACGAGCCCGAGCCGCGGCCGGCGGACCGGGTTCTGCGGCTGGCGCCGCTGGCCGGCACGGTCGCCCCCGAGGTGCGGGTCCTGCTGTCCGCGGGCTCGGTGCGGGTGCCCGCCCGGGACGAGGAGCGGTTCCTCCGCGACTACTATCCGGCGCTGCGGCAGCGGATGCGCGTGCTGCCGGCCGACGGCTCGGTGCGGCTGCCGCAGGCGAGGCCGCCGGTGTTGGCGGTGGCGGTCGACCGGTTGGACGGCCACCGGGTCGCGGTGTCCTGGGGCTGGGTGTACGCGCTCGGCGACGCGCGGCGCCATGAGCCACTGTCGGCAGGGCCGGCGGCCCGCGCGGACCGGGACCCGGCAGCCGAGGCGGAGATCCTCCGGCGGGTCATCGTGACGGCGCAGGCCGTCCCCGGCCTGGTGGCCGGCTCCCCGGACGGGCCGCGGCTCGTGCCGGCCGTGACCCTCAGCGGGATGGACACCGTCCGGCTGCTGACCGGGGTGCTGCCGGTTCTGGAGCAGATGCCGGACGTCGAGGTCGCAGTCGGTCCGGATGCCGCGGCCCCGGACTACCGCGAGGCCACTGCCGCACCTGTGCTCCGCTTCGGCGGCGACGAGGCGCCTGCCGGCGACTGGTTCGACCTGTCGGTGTCGGTGACGGTGGACGGCGAGTCCGTTCCGTTCAGTGACCTTTTCGTCGCCCTGGCACACCGGCAGGAGTGGCTGCTGCTGCCCAGCGGCACCTACTTCAGCCTCGACCGGGAGGAGTTCCACCGGCTCGCGGCGCTGATCGAGGAAGCCAGGGCGATGCAGGACGCGCCGCCCGGGACGGTCCGGCTCAGCCGGTTCCAGGCCGGCCTGTGGGCCGAGCTGGACCGGATCGGTGCCGTCGACGGGCAAGCCGCGAGCTGGCAGGAGTCGGTGCGATCGCTCGGCTCGGCCGCCGAGCGGTCCGAGCTCGCGGCCCCGGAGGGACTGCGCGCCGCCTTGCGTCCCTACCAGCTGGCCGGGTTCAACTGGTTGGCCACCCTGTTCGAGCACCGCCTCGGCGGCGTGCTGGCCGACGACATGGGCCTGGGCAAGACCGTGCAGGCGCTGGCGCTGGTCTGCCACGCCCGGGAGAGCGGCCTGGCCCGGGAGCCGTTCCTGGTGGTGGCGCCGACGAGCGTGGTGGCCAACTGGGCGGCGGAGGCGGCCCGGTTCGCGCCCGGGTTGTCGGTGACGGCGGTCACCGAGACCAGGCGCCGGCGGGGAGCCAGCCTCGCCGATGCCGTGGCCGGAGCGGACGTCGTCGTCACTTCGTACACCCTGTTCCGGCTGGAGTACGCCGACTACGAGGCGGTCGACTGGGCCGGACTGGTGTTGGACGAGGCGCAGTTCGTGAAGAACCACCAGTCCCAGAGCTACCAGTGCGTGAAGCGGCTGCCGGCCCCGGTCAAGCTGGCGATCACCGGCACTCCGATGGAGAACAACCTGATGGAGCTGTGGTCGCTGCTGTCGGTCACCGCGCCCGGGCTGTTCCCGAGCCCGGGGCGGTTCACCGACTACTACCGGACGCCGATCGAGCGGGACCGGGACGGCGAGCGGCTGGCCCAGCTGCGCAGACGGGTCCGGCCACTGATGCTGCGCCGGACGAAGGAGCAGGTGCTGCCCGATCTGCCCGACAAGCAGGAACAGGTCATCGAGCTGGAGCTGAACCCGAGACACAGCCGCGTCTACCAGACCTACCTGCAGCGCGAACGGCAGAAAGTGCTCGGCCTGCTCGGCGATCTCGCCGGCAACCGGTTCGAGATCTTCCGGTCGCTGACCCTGCTCCGGCAGGCCAGCCTGGACGCGGCACTGGTCGACCCGAAACACAGCGGGATCCCGTCCACCAAGCTGGACACGATGCTGGAGCAGGTGACCGGCATCGTCGGGGAGGGTCACCGTACGCTCGTCTTCAGCCAGTTCACCCGGTTCCTCGACGCCGCTCGGCGGCGGTTGGACGCCGCCGGCATCCGGTACTGCTATCTCGACGGCTCCACCCGCAACCGGGCCGCGATCGTGGCGCAGTTCCGGGCCGGCGCCGCGCCGGTGTTCCTGATCAGCCTCAAGGCGGGTGGGTTCGGGCTGAACCTCACCGAAGCCGACTACTGCATCCTGCTCGACCCGTGGTGGAACCCGGCCACCGAAGCCCAAGCCGTCGACCGGGTGCACCGCATCGGCCAGACCAAGAAGGTGATGGTCTACCGGCTGGTGGCGAAGGACACCATCGAGCAGAAGGTGATGGCACTGAAAGCGGCCAAGGGGGCCCTGTTCGACAGCGTCATGCGGGACGCAGCATTCGGGTCGGCGACCCTCGACGCGGCCGACATCCGCGGCCTCCTGGAGTAGCCGAGGCGGCCCCGACGCTCGGCGCCGGCCCGACAGGCCGACCCGAGCGCCGACCTCGCGACCAGGAGGAGGGCAGCACAGCGAACCTACTGCCCGATGAGAGCAGTGGCGAGCGCGAGTTCGGCGCAGGCAGCCATGAGGTCCTTGTCGCCGCCAGCGACCACGAGATCTGGAGCCTCGATGCGCTCGGCGCAAGCGCAGTGGACGGCGTCGTACCCGCGCAGGGCATAGCGGTCGGCCAGCTCGGCGGCTCGACGCGTCACCACCTCGTCGACCTCGATGACCCGGAAGTCACGCCAGAGGTCATCCAGCGAATCGACGGCCGCACGCCAATTTCGGGCGGTGATCCTGCCCATCCGCCGGGCTCGTGCCAGCGCCGCGGCTGCTTCGACATAGAGCAGTCGGGTGGTCACCACCTCGTCGGCGGAAACCCAAAGCTCGCCGGCCAACGGCGTGCCGGGTTCAGTGACGAGCAGTGGCACGAATGCCGACGTGTCGAAGTAGACGATCACCGTCGCTGCTCGGCAACCAGCTCGCTGACCAGTCCCTCGGCGCGCACCGGCCGTGGCGTACCACGCTTCTTGCGTAGCGGCGGCCGCACCAGTCCCTCGGCGACGAGTCGCTCGAGCGGGGTCGGATGGTCGACCGGCACGATCCGAGCCACTGCACGACCGTGTTCCGTCACAGTGACGGTGTGTCCCTTGCGAACCTCAGCGAGATGCTTGCTCAGACCGTCGCGCAAGGCTCGGATGCCGACCTCCACTCCCGACCTCCTGTGGCCATATTAGCTCCTTAGATTATAGCCACAAAGCCGTCGCGCCGGCGCGGACGCCGTCCTCGCCGACTCTGCCGCCGCCATGGCCCGAGCGGTGGTGGCCGACGGACAGGTTGGCGGCCGCGTTCGTGTTGCCGGTGGGGCCGGCTCGTTCGAGACTTGCCCGGTGGAACCTCACCGGGGGCGATCGGGGGACGAGGGGGTGCCGGGGGAGGGGGTCATCCGGACTCCGGACCGGCGTCTGCGGGTGTTCGTGAGTTCCACGCTGGGCGAGCTGGCCGAGGAGCGGCAGGCGGTGTCGCGGGCCATCTCGGCGCTGCGGTTGACGCCGGTGATGTTCGAGCTCGGGGCGCGGCCGCACCCGCCGCAGCAGCTGTATCGGGCGTACCTGGCGCAAAGCGATGTGTTCGTCGGCTTGTACTGGCAGCGGTACGGGTGGGTCGGGCCGGGCATGGACATCTCGGGTCTGGAGGACGAGCTCCAGCTGTCGTCGGCATTTCCTCGGCTGCTGTACGTCAAGGTGCCGGCGCCGGAGCGCGAGCCGCGCCTCGCCGAGATGCTGGCCCGGATCGAGGCGGAGGGCTCGGTCTCCTACCGTCACTTCCGCACGCCGCGGGAGCTGGGCCGGCTGGTACGCGACGACCTGGCCACGCTGCTCAGCGAGCAGTTCGCCGCCGCGCACCACCCGACCGCAGCCACGGCGCCGCCCGGCCCGCGCGAGCCGCGGCCGCTGCCGGTGGATGCGACCTCGCTGGTCGGGCGCGAGCAGGACATCGACGCGGTGGCCGGTCTGGCCCAGCGCCCCGAGGTGCGACTGGTGACCCTCACCGGGCTGGGTGGGATCGGCAAGACCCGGCTGGCGGTGGCGGTCGGCGCGCGGCTGGTCGACCACTTCGAGGCGCGGACCGCGTTCGTTCCGCTGGCCGCGGTCACCGAGCCCGAACTGGTGCTGCCGGGCGTCGCCCGGGCGGTGGGGGTTGAGCTGGCCGGGTCGGGCTCGCCGCTGGAGGCCCTGGTCGAGTACTTCGGCGACGAGCGGTGGCTGCTCATCCTCGACAACCTCGAGCAGGTGGTCGACGCCGCCGGCGACGTCGACGCGCTGCTGGCCCGCTGTCGTGGCGTGGTGATCCTCGCGACCAGCCGCACGGTGCTGGGGCTACGGGCGGAGCGGGAGTACCCGGTGCCGCCGCTGTCACTGCCCGCCGACCTCGCCGGCCGGCCGGTGGCGGAGCTGGCGGCAGCGCCGGCGGTGGCGCTGTTCGTGGACCGGGCCCGCGCGGCGCGCCCCCGCTTCGCGCTCACCGAGAGCAACGCGGCGGCGGAGGCGGAGATCTGCCGGCGGCTGGACGGCCTGCCGCTGGCGATCGAGCTGGCGGCCGCCCGCACCCGGCTGCTCGACCCGGACGCCCTGCTCGACCGGCTGAGCAGGTCGCTGGACGCGCTCGGCACGGGCGCGGTCGACCTGCCCGAGCGCCAGCGCACCCTGCGGGCCACGGTCGAGTGGAGCGTCGGGCTGCTGTCGGAGGACGAGCGGTCCCTGCTCGAGGTCGCGGCCGTCTTCGTCGACGGCTGGACGGTCGAGGCCGCCGCCCGGGTGGCCGGGCTGGCGGAGGACGAGGCGCTGGACCGCTCCGAGGCGCTGGCCCGGCACAGCCTGATCTCCCTGGACCTCGGCGGCGACCGCCCCCGCCTCCGGATG
>JBJMII010000069.1:0-12352 GCA_045806925.1 Mycobacteriales bacterium | reverse complement strand
CGGCCAGGCGGCGGCCATGGCGGCCGGGGCGCCGGCAGCAGCCGACCACGCGGCGGCAGCGATGGCGCCGGCCGGAGCGCTCGAGGCCGCCGAAGCCGGACCGGCGCCCGAGGGCGCGCCGGCCGCCGGTCCGGTGCTGACGGCCGAGCCCGTTCCGACGGCCGAAGGCGGCCCGGAGACCGACACCGCGGCGGGTGCGGCGGGTGCTGAGGCGACGGGCGGCCCCGACGTCGCCGCCGGGCCGGCCGAGCCGGCCCAGGTCGAGGCCGAGCCGGCCGGCGGGTACGACGGGGTGAGCGCCGGTGCGGTCGTCGATGCCGGTGGCATCGCCGGCGCCGGCACCGAGGCGACCCCGGCGGAGATCGATGTCGCCTCCGAGGACCACCGGCCCGGCGACGAGGCGCTCGACACCGTCGAGGCGGTGGAGCCGGAAGCGGACGTCACCGTCGGCGCCGGGGAGCACCGGACAGCCGTCGCCGGCTCCACCGCGGTCTTCACGCTGGAGCCGGGTGCCGGCCTGCCCGGCGCCGAGCCGACCGCGGAGCTGCCGGTGGCGGGCTCCAACGGCGTACCGGACGCCGCGGAGAACGGCCAGGCCCCCCGCCGGCGCCGCCGCGCCGCGAGCCGCCCGGCCGGACCGCCTCAGCCGGTGCCATCGACCGAGTAGCGCAGGGACCGGGCGGTTTGACCCGTCCACCGCCCGGTCCGTACCCTGTCCGGTGGCCCGCCGGAAGGTGGGCCCATCCTTGCGTGCCCCCGCACGCAACACTCAGCAGACAGCGACCCAGGGAGCCGAGCGTCCGATGTACGCCATCGTCAAGACCGGCGGCAAGCAGTACAAGGTGGCGGTCGGCGACGTCGTCGAGGTCGAGAAGATCGTGGGCCAGCCGGGCACCACCGTGGCGCTGCCGGCGCTCCTGCTGGTGGACGGCGAGGACGTCACCACCGACGCGGACGCGCTGGCCAGGGTCGCGGTGACCGGCGAGGTCGTAGCGCACACCAAGGGCCCCAAGATCCGCATCCACCACTTCAAGAGCAAGACCGGCTACCACCGCCGCCTCGGTCACCGCCAGCCGTTGACCCAGGTGAAGGTGACCGGCATCGAGAGCGGGAAGTAGGCAGGCGATGGCGCACAAGAAGGGCGCGTCCAGCTCCCGCAACGGCCGCGACTCGGCCGCGCAGCGGCTCGGGGTGAAGCGGTACGGCGGCCAGCTGGTCAACGCCGGCGAGATCCTCGTCCGGCAGCGCGGCACCAAGTTCCACCCGGGCGACCTGGTCGGGCGCGGCGGCGACGACACTCTGTTCGCGCTGGCCACGGGGCACGTGAAGTTCGGTGAGAGCCGCGGTCGCAAGGTCGTGAGCATCCTGCCGTCGGAGGCCTGACGGCCCCCGGCGACTGGTGGGAGGGCGGGCCCGAGCTAGTCGGGCCCGCCCTCTTCGTCGGAGAGGAGGTGGACCGTGGCGTCCTTCGTGGACCGCGTGGTGCTGCATGCAGCCGCCGGCAACGGCGGGCACGGGGCCGCCTCCGTGCACCGGGAGAAGTTCAAGCCGCTCGGCGGGCCGGACGGCGGCAACGGCGGGGACGGCGGCGACGTCGTGCTCGTCGTCGACCCCGGGGTGCACACCCTGCTCGACTTCCACTTCCACCCGCACCAGCGGGCCGGCAACGGCAAGCAGGGCCAGGGCAGCCTGCGGTCCGGCGCGGCGGGCGAGTCGCTGGAGCTGCGCGTCCCGGACGGGACGGTCGTCCAGGACCCCGACGGCGAGGTGCTGGCCGACCTGACCGGCGCCGGCACCCGCTTCGTCGCTGCGCGCGGCGGCCGCGGCGGCCTCGGCAACCACGCGCTCGCCTCGAAGCGCCGCAAGGCCCCTGGCTTCGCGCTGCTCGGCGAGCCGGGCGAGGTCCGCGACCTGGTGCTGGAGCTGAAGAGCGTCGCGGACGTCGGCCTGGTCGGCTTCCCGAGCGCCGGGAAGTCGTCGCTGATCGCCGCGCTCTCGGCGGCGCGCCCGAAGATCGCCGACTACCCGTTCACCACGCTGCAACCCAATCTCGGCGTCGTGCAGGCGGGCGAGGTCACGTACACGGTGGCGGACGTGCCCGGACTCATCCCGGGCGCCGCGCAGGGCCGGGGGCTGGGGCTGGAGTTCCTGCGACATGTCGAGCGGTGCGCGGTGCTGCTGCACGTGGTCGACTGCGCCACCGAGGAGCCGGGCCGCGACCCGCTGTCCGACGTCGACGCGATCGAGCACGAGCTCGCGCAGTACAGCACGTCGCTGGCCGGGCGTCCCCGGCTGATCGTGCTGAACAAGGTGGACGTGCCGGCGGCACGCGAGCTGGCCGAGCTGGTCCGGCCGGAGCTTGCGGCGCAGGGCTGGCCGGTCTTCGAGATCAGCGCCGCCACCCGCGAAGGCCTCCCCGAGCTGTCGTACGCCCTGGCGGCCGAGGTGAGCCGGCACCGGGCGAGCCTGCCGCCGCCGGAGCCGACCCGGATCGTGCTTCGGCCCGCCGGGGTGGACGACGGCGGCTTCACCGTGACCCGGGACCCGGCGGACCCTGACTCGTTCGTCGTCCGGGGCGCCCGCCCGGAGCGGTGGGTGCGGCAGACCGACTTCGGCAACGACGAGGCGGTCGGGTACCTGGCCGATCGGCTGGCCCGGCTCGGTGTGGAGGACGCGCTGGTCTCCGCCGGTGCCGCGCCGGGGGTGGCGGTGACCATCGGTGAGGTGACGTTCGACTGGGAGCCGATGCCGGGGGCGGCCGCCCAGGTGGGCGCCGGTCCGCGCGGGACGGACATGCGGGTGGAGACGAGTACGCGGCGGGGTGCGGCGGCACGGCTGGAGGCGTACCGGTCACGGCACGCGGGCAGCGGCCCGGACCAGGCCGAGCCGGACTCGCCCGCGGTCGGGCCGGACCCGCTCCCGGTCGGGCCGGACCCGCTCCCGGTCGCGCCGGAGTCGCCCGGGGTCGCGCCGGAGTCGCCCGGGGTCGCGCCGGACTGGCCCGAGCCGGCACGGGCGCGGCATCGGCGCCCCGGCCGCGGCGGACCCCGACGATGAACGTGCCCGGAGCTGGGTCCGCGGCCGGCTCGGGTGTGTCGATCCCTGGCGCGGCGGCCGGCGGGCAGCCGTCCCTGGTGGCGGGCGGTTCGCTGCCGGCGGCCGGTTCGCCGGCGGCGGCCGCGGTACGGGTGGCTGACGGCTCGCCGGCGCTGGCCCCCGCCCGGTCGGGGCGCGAATCGCGGGCCCCGGTCGCCGTCCGGGTCGCGGTCCGAGACGCAACCCGGCTGGTGGTGAAGGTCGGGTCCTCGTCGCTGACCACGGCGGCCGGTGGGCTGGACCCGGACCGGCTGGACCGGCTCGTGGACGCGCTCGCGGCGCACCGCGGCGCGGGCTTCCAGCTCGTCCTCGTCTCTTCCGGCGCCATCGCTGCGGGCCTCGCCCCGCTCGCTCTGCCGGCCCGGCCGCGCGACCTCGCCACCCAGCAGGCCGCGGCCAGCGTCGGGCAGATGCTGCTGGTCGAGCGGTACGCGGCGGCCTTCGCCCGGGCCGGCCGCACCGTCGGCCAGGTGCTGCTCACCGCCGACGACCTGGTCCGCCGGGCGCACTACCGCAATGCCTCCCGGACGCTGGAACGGCTGCTCACCCTCGGCGTGGTGCCCGTCGTCAACGAGAACGACGCCGTCGCCACCGAGGAGATCCGCTTCGGCGACAACGACCGGCTCGCCGCGCTGGTCGCCCACCTCGTCCGGGCCGACGCGCTCGTTCTGCTGTCCGATGTGGACGGACTGTACGACGGCGACCCGCGCCGCCCCGGGGTGCGGCTGGTGTCCGAGGTGCGAGGTGAGGCGGACCTGGCCGGCGTCCGGCTCGGTGGAACCGGCGGGTCCAAGGTCGGCACCGGCGGGATGGCGAGCAAGCTGGACGCGGCCCGCATCGCCGCTGGCGCCGGCGTGCCCGTGCTGCTCGCCTCGGCCGAGTCGGTCGGCCCGGCGCTGGCCGGAGAGCCGGTCGGCACGGCCTTCCCGGCCACCGCCCGGCGTACGACGTCCCGCCTCTTCTGGCTCCGGTATGCCACCACTCCGCGCGGCCGGCTGGTGCTCGACGCCGGCGCCGTCGAGGCGGTGGTCCGGCGTCGTACTTCGCTGCTGTCCGCCGGCGTGACCGCAGTGCAGGGCGACTTCGGCGCCGGCGACCCGGTGGAGCTGGTCGGGCCTGACGGCGCCGCGGTGGCCCGGGGACTGGTCGGCTACGACGCGGGCGAGCTGCCGCCGCTGCTCGGCCGGTCCAGTCGGGATCTGGCGCCGGAGCACCGCCGCGAGGTCGTGCACCGGGACGATCTGGTGCTGCTTCGTACCACCTGACCGGAAGCCGCTGGCGCGGAGAGTCAGCGTTCGATGTCCGTCCGCACATGGCCCCAACGAGTATTGGTGGACTCCTCGCATCCCTGCCACAATCCCCCGGTCCACCTCAGGTCGTGCCCAGGGGGAAGCGTTCAGATGCCCGACCCGCACCAGCCGGTTCCGTTCGACGTGGCGCTGCGGGGCTACGACCGAGATCAGGTCGACGCCCACCTCGCCTCCATCGAGTCCGAGTTCAGCAGCGCCGTCGCCGAGCGTGACCGGCTGGCCGAGCGGGTCAAGCACCTGCAGACCCGGGTCGAGGAGCTGCACCTCGCGGACGACGACCCGGCCGAGCGGGCCACGCCGCTGACCGGGTTCGGCGCCCGGATCGAGAAGATCATGCGCACGGCCGAGGAGGAGGCGGCCGCGGTCCGCGAGGAGGCCGCCGCGGACGTCGAGCGCGAGCGTGCGGAGGCGGCAAAGCGGGTCAGCACGATCCAGCAGAGCGCCGAGAAGGACGCGATCGCACACCGGCGCAAGGTCGAGCAGGAGGCGGCTCAGCTGCTGGACAGGACCCGCCAGGAAGCGGCCCGGGTCCGCGCGGAGGCCCAGGCGCAGGCGGCGACCACCCGCGAGGAGGCGAGCGGGCACCTCGAGGCGGTGCGGGCGAAGGCCGCGCAGGCGGCCGCCGACTTCGAGACCGCGCTGGCCAAGCGGCGGCAGAAGGCGGAGGCCGACCACGTCGCCCGGACCAACACCGCCGAGCGCGAGCTGGCCGAGACGGTGGCCCGGACCGACCAGCTGCGCGCCGAGGCGGAGAAGATGCGCTCGGACGCCGAGCGGCGCTCCCAGGAGATGCTGCAGGCAGCGCAGCGGGAGTCGGGCGAGCTGGTCGCCGAGGCCCGTTCGCAGGCGGACCGGACCCGGCGGGAGAGCGAGCGCGAGCTGGCCACGCTGTCGAAGCGCCGCGACGCGATCACCGACCAGCTGCGCAACGTGCGGGAGATGCTGAGCACGCTGACCGGCGGCGGGGTGTCCAGCCTGGACCCCGAGCCGGCGGAGGACGACGACGAGGTGCCGGCACCGCGCTCGGGCAGCGGCCGGGCCGCCGCCGAGGCGCGCCGCTCCTAGCCGGCGGTCCTCGCCGGGGCGTTCCGGGCGAGCCGCTGTCGGCCGCCTCCCGATCGCGCTCGGTCCGCGGCGACGTCGCGCCCGCACCCGGTTGGCAGACGGCTTTCTCCGGTCCCGGGTGCTCTGTCCCGCCCCGTCCGGTACAGGGTGGGGCACGATGGAGGCGTGCAGGCTCCACTGTTCGCCTCGGCGGCCGAGGTCGGTGAGCGGCTCGGCGCGGTCGGCTACCTCGCCGACGACGCGACCGCGACCACCGTCTTCCTCGCCGACCGGCTCGGCAAGCCGCTGCTGGTGGAGGGTCCGGCCGGCGTCGGCAAGACCGAGCTGGCCAAGTCGGTGGCGGCGGCGACCGGCTCCGGCCTGGTCCGGCTGCAGTGCTACGAGGGGATCGACGAGGCCCGCGCGCTCTACGAGTGGGACTACCGCAAGCAGCTGCTGCGGCTGCAGGTCGACCGGGACGCCGGCGAGACGGGCTGGGAGACCGAGCGGGGGCACATCTTCTCGGAGGAGTTCCTGCTGTCGCGGCCGCTGCTGACGGCCATCCGGCAGTCGGTGCCGACCGTGCTGCTGGTCGACGAGACGGACAAGGCCGACGTCGAGGTCGAGGGCCTGCTGCTGGAGGTGCTCTCCGACTTCCAGGTGACCATCCCGGAGCTCGGCACGCTGGTCGCGGCGCGCCGCCCGTTCGTGGTGCTGACCTCGAACGCCACGCGCGAGCTGACGGAGGCGCTCAAGCGCCGCTGCCTCTACCTGCACCTTGACTACCCGGATGCCGCCCGGGAGCGGGCGATCGTGCTGGAGAAGGTCCCGGAGGTGGCCGAGCAGCTTGCCGAGCAGGTGGTCCGGACCGTACGGGCGCTGCGGGCGATGGAGCTGAAGAAGGCGCCGTCGATCGCGGAGACCATCGACTGGGCGCGGACGCTGGTGACGCTCGGGCTGGACACCCTCGACGCGGAGGCCGTCCGGACCACGCTGGGCGTGGTGCTCAAGCACGCCAGCGACGCGGCCCGCGCCGGCACCGAACTGAAGCTCAACTGACATGGCGACCCCCGGCCTGCTCGGCACGCTCGAGGAATTCGTCGGAGCGCTGCGGTCGGCCGGCGTCCCGGCCGGCACCAGCGAGGTGCTCGACGCGACCCGGGTGCTGGGCGCTGTCGACCTGCTCGACCGCGAGCAGTTGCGCGCCGGGCTGGCCGCCACGCTGGTGAAGCGGTCGGTGCACCGTCCCGCCTTCGACACGCTCTTCGACCTGTGGTGGCCGGTCGCGGTGGCGGAGCCGGCCGGCCAGCCGGAGAGTGGGCCGGCGCCCGACCCCGAGGACCTGCGGGACGAGCTGCGGTCGCTGCTGCTCGCGGGGGACGACGATGAGCTGCGCCGCTTCGCCCGCCGGGCGGTCGCGCTGCTCGGGCGGGCCGAGACGCAGCCGGGCCGGCAGTCCTGGTTCGCCTACCGGGTGCTCCGCGCGCTGTCCGCCGACACGCTGATCGCGTCCCTGCTGGAGGCGCTGCTCGCCGGTGAGCCCCGCGGCGGGCTGGCCGAGCAGGTGGCCCGGCAGACGATCCGGGACCGGATCTCGACGCTGCAGGCGTACGTGGACGCCGAGGTCCGCCGCCGGGTCGCCGAGGAGCGGGACCGGGACCAGGTGGCGAGGACCGCACTGCGTCCACTGGTCGACCAGGTCGACTTCCTGCGTGCCCAGCGGGAGGACCTGGCCGCGATGCGGCGCACGGTGCACCCGCTGGCGCGTCGGCTCGCCGCCCGGCTCGCGGCCCGCCGCCGGCTCGGCCGGGCGGGTCGGCTCGACGTCCGTCGCACTGTTCGCGCCTCGCTCGGCACCGGCGGCGTACCGCTCACCACCCACCACCGCCCCCGCCGGCCGCACAAGCCGGAGCTGGTGGTGCTCTGTGACGTGAGCGGCTCGGTGGCCGGCTTCGCGCACTTCACGCTGATGCTCACCGCGGCGCTGCGGGAGCAGTTCGCCCGGGTGCGCGCCTTCGCCTTCGTCGACACCTGCGACGAGGTCACCCACCTCTTCAGGCCCGGTGCCGATCTCGCCGATGCCGTCGCCCGGCTGTCCAGGGAGGCGGACCTGGTCTGGTACGACGGGCACAGCGACTACGGGCACGCGCTCTCGGTCTTCACCGAGCGGTGGCCCGATGCGGTGGGGCCGAAGACCTCCCTGCTGGTGCTCGGCGACGGCCGCACCAACTACCGGGACCCCGGGCTGCCGTTGCTCAGGGGCCTGGTAGGGAAGTCGCGGCACGCCTACTGGCTGAACCCGGAGCCCCGCCGGCAGTGGGGCAGCGGCGACTCGGCGGCGACCCGCTACGGCGAGGTCGTCGAGATGGTCGAGTGCCGGACGGTCGCCCAGCTCGCCGACTTCGTCGGCCGGCTGCTGCCGCGTTAGCGTCCGCTCCGTGGCGCGGACACGACTCGGGATCATGGGCGGCACCTTCGACCCGGTGCACCACGGCCACCTGGTGGCCGCCAGCGAGGTGCAGAGCCTCTTCTCCCTCGACCAGGTCGCCTTCGTGCCGAGCGGCCAGCCGTGGCAGAAGGTCGGCACCCCGGTGAGCCCGGCCGAGCACCGGTACCTGATGACGGTGATCGCCACCGCGTCCAACCCCCGCTTCTGGGTCAGCCGGGTCGACATCGACCGCCCCGGTCCGACGTACACCATCGACACGCTGCGCGACCTGGCCCGGCAGTGGCCGGACGCCGAGCTCTTCTTCATCACCGGCGCGGACGCCCTGGAACAGATCCTGTCCTGGAAGGACGCGGACGAGCTCTTCGAGCTGGCCCACTTCGTGGCCGTCACCCGCCCCGGGTACGCGCTGTCCGACGCCCACCTGCCGCGTGATGCGGTGAGCCTGGTCGAGGTGCCCGCCATGGCGATCTCCTCCAGTGCTTGCCGGCAGCGGGTGTTCGCCGGACGTCCGGTCTGGTACCTGGTGCCCGATGGCGTTGTGCAGTACATCGGCAAGCACCGGCTGTACCGTGGAACGCCAGCAGAGAACAGCGGCCGGGTCGTCCGGTCCGCAGACAGGGAGTGACCTGCCTAGTGACAGCTACGGACCGCGCCCGCGAGATCGCTCTCGCGGCCGCGCAGGCCGCCGCCGACAAGCTCGCCATCGACGTGGTGCTGCTCGACGTGAGCGACCGGCTTGTCATCACCGACGTCTTCGTGATCGCCTCGGCACCGAACGAGCGGCAGGTGGAGTCCATCGTCGACTCGGTCGAGGAGCGGCTGCGCCGGGACGGGGTCAAGCCGGTGCGGCGGGAGGGCGAGCGGGACGGCCGGTGGGTGTTGCTCGACTTCGTCGACGTGGTGGTGCACGTGCAGCACGCCGAGGAGCGGGCCTTCTACGCGCTCGAGCGGCTGTGGAAGGACTGCCCGGTGATCCCGTTCGTGGACCGGTCGGTGCCCGCCGCTTCGGGGGGCGCCGCGGGGGAGCGGACCGGGTCGTGAGCGCTCGCCGGGTGCTGCTGTGGCGGCACGGGCGGACCGCATGGAACGTCGAGCACCGCTTCCAGGGGCAGGCCGACCCGCCGCTGGACGAGGTCGGCAGGGTGCAGGCGAACGCGGCGGCCGCGTTGCTGGCGGCCTTCTCGCCGGTTGCCATCGTGTCCTCCGACCTCGGCCGGGCGGTGCAGACCGCGCTACCGCTGGCCGAGCGGCTCGGCCTGCCGGTCACACTGGACCGGCGGCTGCGGGAGCGCTCGCTCGGCCGCTGGGAGGGGCTCACCCGGGACGAGGTCGGCCGACGGCATCCGCAGGAGTACGCCCACTGGCTGGTCGGCCGGGAGGACTGTCAGCACGGCAGCGAGCCGCGGGCCGACCTGGGCGACCGCGCCCTCGCGGCGCTGTCGGCGACGGTGGGGGAGACGGTCGTGCTGGTCACCCACAGCGCTACCGCGATCGCACTCACCGGGCGGCTGCTGCGGTTGCCGGTGCCGGCGTGGCGGACGGTCGGTCCGCTTGCCAACTGCCACTGGAGCGAGCTGCGGGAGGACGAGCACGGCTGGCGGCTGCGGGCGCACAACGTCGGCCCGGCCGGCTCGGTGGTGCCGATGCCGGCGGGCACCTCGACCGCGGACGTACCGGCGGACGCGGAGGCGCTGGACGCCGGTCCCGCCGGCGCGCCCGCCCGGTGAGCCTGCTCGTCGTCGCCGACTCGCTGGCCTTCCACGGGCCGGAGCGCGGCGAGCTGTCCACCCATCCCGGCCTCTTCGGCAACGTGGCCGCAGCCGCGCTCGGCACCAGCCTCGACCTGGTGGCCCGCCGTGGCTGGACCGCCCGGGACGCCTGGTGGGCGCTGACCAGGGACCCGCTGGTCTACTCCGTGCTGCTGCCGCGCGCGGAAGCCGTCCTGCTGGCCGTGGGCGGGATGGATTACCTGCCGGCGGTGCTGCCGACCTACCTGCGTGAAGGCATTCCGTACCTCCGGCCGCCGGCGCTGCGCCGGGCCGCGCGCACCGCGTACCGCGCGGTGCAGCCGGTCGGCGCCCGGCTCACCACAGGCCGCTGGCGCACCCTGCCGCAGGCGCTGACCGACTCCTACCTGTCCCGGTGCGTCGGCGGCGTCCGCTATTTCCACCCGGGTGTGCCGGTGCTCGGCATCCTGCCGCCGCCGCATGCGGCACCGCTCTACGGTCGGGTCACCGCCGGGCACGGTCCGGCCGTGGCGGCGGCGCGGGCCTGGGGCGCACGCGAGGGCGTACCGATGGTCGACTTCTCCGCCGTGGTGGCCCGGCATCTCGCCGGGGGCGGCCTCAATGCCGACGGCATGCATTGGGGCTGGGCCTGCCACGCCGAGGTCGGGCACGCCGTGGCCACCGCGGTGCGTAGTCAGTTGCCGGGGCGCGCTACCATCGAGGCGTGAGCACCGCCGGACGCCTGCTCCTTCCCGGGCCGCGCTGAGCGAGATCCACGGCAGCGCGGCGAGCCCTCGTGTCACGAGGGCTCTTTTTCTGCCCGATCCCGGGACCGAGCCTCGACAGGAGCGACGACGATGAGCGAAGACCGCTACGACTGGCGGGCGATCCAGGAGCGGTGGCTGCCCGAGTGGGAGAAGCTGGACCCGTTCCGAGCCGGTCAGTGCGGCCCGGACGCGCCGCGCAAGTACATCCTGGACATGTTCCCGTACCCGTCCGGCGACCTGCACATGGGCCATGCCGAGGCCTTCGCCATCGGTGACGTCGTGGCGCGCTACTGGTTCCAGCGTGGCTTCGACGTGCTGCACCCGATCGGCTGGGACTCCTTCGGGCTGCCCGCCGAGAACGCGGCGATCAAGCGCGACTCGCACCCGGCCGAGTACACCTACGGCAACATCGCGACCCAGGCCGAGTCCTTCCGCCGCTACGCCATCTCCTTCGACTGGACGCGCCGGCTGCACACCTCGGACCCGGAGTACTACCGCTGGACCCAGTGGCTGTTCCTGCGGCTGTACGAGCGCGGCCTGGCCTACCGGAAGGCCTCGCAGGTCAACTGGTGTCCCAAGGACCAGACGGTGCTGGCGAACGAGCAGGTCGTCGCCGGCGCCTGCGAACGCTGCGGCACGCAGGTGGTCAAGCGGGAGCTGACCCAGTGGTACTTCCGCATCACCGACTACGCCGAGCGGCTGCTGGACGACATGGCGCTGCTGGAAGGTCGGTGGCCCGAGCGGGTGCTGACGATGCAGCGCAACTGGATCGGCCGTTCCGTCGGCGCGCAGGTCGACTTTGCCATCGAAGGCCGGGACGAGCCGGTGACGGTCTTCACCACCCGTCCGGACACCCTGTTCGGGTCCACCTTCTTCGTGGTCGCGGTCGACTCGCCGCTGGCGGCGGAGCTGTGCGCGCCGGAGCAGCAAGAGGCGCTGGCCGCGTACCGGGAGCAGGCCGGCCGGCTGACCGAGGTCGACCGGCTGGCCGAGGGACGGGAGAAGACCGGCGTGCCGCTGGGCCGCCATGCGGTCAACCCGGTCAACGGCGAGCGGATCCCGATCTGGGCGGCGGACTACGTGCTGGCCGACTACGGCACCGGTGCGATCATGGCGGTGCCCGCTCACGACCAGCGCGACCTGGACTTCGCCCGCAGCTTCGGGCTGCCGGTGCGGGTCGTGGTCGACACCGGCGAGCCCGACCCCGCGGAGAATGGCGTCGCCACCTCCGGCGACGGTGTGCTGGTCAACTCCGGCCCGCTGAACGGGCTGCGCAAGGACGAGGCCATTGCCGCCATCACGCACGAGCTGGAGGCCAGCGGCACCGGCCACGCCGCGCTGAACTACCGGCTGCGCGACTGGCTGATCTCCCGGCAGCGCTACTGGGGCGCGCCGATCCCCGTCGTGCACTGCCCGGTGGACGGCGAGGTGCCGGTGCCGGACGACCAGCTGCCGGTGCGCCTGCCGGAGCTGCGCGGTGCGGACCTGGCGCCGAAGGGCGTCTCGCCACTGGCGGCGGCGACGGACTGGGTGCGGACCGAGTGCCCCCGCTGCGGCGGCGAGGCGTCGCGCGACACCGACACCATGGACACGTTCGTGGACTCGTCCTGGTACTTCCTGCGCTTCGTCTCGCCGCATCGCGACGACGTCCCCTTCGACCAGGCCGAGCTGGCGCGGTGGATGCCCGTCGACCAGTACGTCGGCGGCGTCGAGCACGCGATCCTGCACCTGCTGTACAGCCGCTTCTTCACGAAGGTGCTGCACGACATGGGGATGCTGGACTTCGTCGAGCCCTTCACGTCGCTGATGAACCAGGGCCAGGTCATCAACCAGGGCAAGGCGATGAGCAAGTCGCTGGGCAACGGCGTCGACCTGGGCACCCAGCTGAACCAGTTCGGCGTCGACGCGGTGCGGCTGACCATCATCGGTGCCGGTCCGCCCGAGGACGACATCGACTGG
>JBJMII010000068.1:0-7441 GCA_045806925.1 Mycobacteriales bacterium | reverse complement strand
GGCCCCGGTGCCGACGCCGCCGTTCGACCGGCTGCCCGGCCGGGTGCCGATCCCGGCGCCGACGCACGCCGGCTGGTTCGTGCGCGGAACGCTGCCGCCGACCGGGCCGCCGGCGCGGGCCAGCGCGCAGCGGGCCGCGGAGCTGGTGCTCGGTCGCTTCTGCGCCCGCCCGGACCGCTACACGCTCACCTTCGCTCCGGGGCCCGACTGGCGCACCGTCGAGGTCCTCGGCTTCGGCCTGGACCGCGGCGGCGACCCGCCCGCCATCCGGCTGCAGCTGGCCTGGACCGGCGGCTCCTACCAGTGGACCGGCCCGGCGGTACAGCTGGCCACCTGCTGACCGCCCCGCTCATCGGGGCAGCCAGGTGAAGCCCTTGAGCCCCCGGTAGCTGCAGTAGCCGGCGCCGCCGAAGCCGACCAGCAGTCCGATGAACGTGATCAGGTTGTAGCTCCCGTTGCTGTTGGACACCAGCACGCTGGCCAGCGCGATGGCCAGGAACCCGAGGCTGAGCAGGCCCCACCGCATGCCGCCGCGGGCCGGCTTCCGCCCGCCGTCGTCGTCGTCCATGACCCGCTCCTCGGCTCCGGCGGCTGCTCGTGCGGCAGGGTACGCGAGTATGGAAGCCTGCCTGGCGTGGCAGCAGACGAGCGTGCGGCGGCAGCGGTCCGCGACCGGATGCAGGTGGTGGGCGAGGTCGAGGTGGACCCCGGCCGGGCGCTGGTGCACGAGGAGGGCTGGCAGTCCTGGTCGCCCACATCGGCGTACCGGGTGGACCAGCGACCGTGGCGCGGCCGCGACCCGGTGCACTTCGCGATGAGCTACAAGGACCCGGCCGGGCTGCCGCCCGGCTTCGCCGGCGAGGGCCTGCTCGCGGTGGACCCGGGCACCGGCGGACCGGTCCGGGCGTGGACGGCCGCGGACCCGTCGGTCGCGGTGCCGGAGATCCGCGCCGAGCTGCGCGGTGACCGGCTGTTGGTCAGCGCGGACGGCCCGGTGGTGGACAGCGCGTACGGGACCGACCTGCGGCAGGCGCTGGGCGAGTGGGCCGACGGCGTCGCGGCGGCGGCGCGCGTCGGTGCGCTGCGGCCGGCGCCGACCGTGTGGTGCTCCTGGTACCACTACTTCACCGAGGTCACCGAAGCCGACATGGTGGAGAACATCGACGCCATGGACCGCCTGGAGCTGCCGGTCGACGTGGTGCAGCTCGACGACGGCTACCAGACCGAGCTGGGGGACTGGCTGACGCTGTCGGACCGGTTCGCCTCGCTGCCCGACCTGGTCGCCCGGATCCGGGACCGGGGGCGGCGGGCCGGGATCTGGGTGGCGCCGTTCCTGGTCGGCGCCCGGTCCGAGGTGGCCCGGCAGCACCCCGAGTGGCTGGTCGCCGGCCCGGACGCGGACGGTCCGCCGGCCAGCGCCGGGCACAACTGGGACCAGGACCTGTACGGGCTGGACACCACCCACCCGGGCGCGCTGGACTGGCTCGCCGAGGTCTTCGGCGTGCTGCGTGGGCACGGCTTCGACTACTTCAAGATCGACTTCGTGTACGGCGGGGCGCTGCCCGGCCGCCGGCACGCCGACGTCCCCGGCGTGGTGGCGTACCGGCAGGGCGTCCAGGCGATCCGGGCCGCGATCGGCGACGCGTACCTGCTCGGCTGCGGAGCGCCCATCCTGCCCTCGGTCGGGCTGGTGGACGCGATGCGGGTGAGCGCGGACATCGCGCTGCACTACGAGCCGGTCGGCGGCGAGATGTCCCAGCCGTCGCAGCGCAGCGCGGTGATGAACGGGGTGGCCCGGGCGTACCAGCACGGCCGGTGGTGGGTGAACGACCCGGACTGCCTGGTCGCCCGGCCGGCGGTGGAGCGGAGGGAGGAATGGGCGGCGCACGTCGAGCGCTACGGCGGGCTGCGCGGGTCCAGCGACCGGCTCGCGGCGCTGGACGACTGGGGGCTGGCCACCACCCGGCGGCTGCTGTCCACCGTGCCGCCGCCCACCCCGTTCACCACCAGCCCTGGCGCTTCGCCCAGGTGAGCAGGATCACCGAGATCACGGTCATCGCCGCCAGCACGGCGACCAGCTGGCCGACGTGGGTCTGCTGGTTGACGATCACGTTCATGCCGTAGACCGAGCCGATCGCGGTGATCGGCAGGGTGACCACCGCGATGACGGTGAGCCGTTCGGCCGCGATGGTCATCTTCGTCTCGGTGCGGGCGCGGTAGAAGTCGATCACGCCCTGCAGGTAGTCCTTCTCGCCGTCGGCCAGGCTGCGCACCCGCTCGAACTGGTCGACCAGGTCGCGCACCAGCGGCCGGTCCGGCTCCCGGCGGACCCGACCGAGGCTCTCCACCCGGCCGTAGACGTCGACCGCGGCGGAGGACATGGTGCGTACCGCCAGCAGGCTGTGCCGGACCTGGAAGAGCTCCTCCAGGAAGGCCTCCGGATCGCCGCCCCGGTCGCCGGAGGTGACCCGCTGCTCCAGCCGCCAGACCTCCCGGGTCACCTGCTCGACGAAGGCCTCCTGGCGCCGGGTGAGGGCGGACACGATCGCGTACGACAGCTCCTGCGCCGACCTCGGCCGGAACTTGCCGGCCTCGATCCGGGCCAGCACCGAGCCGGTCTCCTGCTGCGGCACCTCGGACGGCACCGCCGGGTTCACCGGGCCGTGCACGGTGACCAGGTGCCGCTCGCCGACGAACTGGTCCAGCTCGACGTAGTGCACGTGCCCGGCGGCACCGAGGTGCGGCGCGTGCAGGATGACGAAGAGGTGCTGCGGGTAGACGTGCACCCGGGCCACCCGGTTGCGCTGGAAGCAGTCCCGCACCGCGAGCGGATGGCACTTCAGGACGTCGAGCAGCACCACGGAGACCTGCTCGTCGCACTGCGGCACGTCGACCCAGACGATGCCGTCATCGCGGGCCAGCAGGGCCGGCAGCTCGCTCGGCTCGTGCCGCTCGAGGCCGCCGTCGGTGATGAAGCGCACTTCCACCAGGTGAGTCTGGCGTGCGCCGCGGGTTCCGCCCAGTCCCGCGGGCTAGGCTCGCCGACATGTCGGGCATCGAGCCGCTGCGGGTCCGAGCCGTCGCCTGGACGCACTTCGAGGCGCCGGACGACGTGCCGTGGTCCACCGACGCCGAGGGCGGCGAGGCGCTGGCCGAGTTCGCCGGACGGGCCTGCTACCAGTCCTGGTCCAAGCCCAACCCGCGGACCGCGACGAACGCCGGCTACCTGCGGCACATCCTCGAGGTCGGTCACCTGTCCGTGCTGGAGCACGGATCGGTGACCTTCTACCTCACCGGGGTGTCCCGGTCGCTCACCCACGAGCTGATCCGGCACCGGCACTTCTCGTACAGCCAGCTTTCCCAGCGGTACGTCCCGGAGCGGGACGCCGGGATGGTCGAGCCGGACGTGATCGCCGCGGACCCGGAGCTGCACGCTCGCTTCGTCGAGGCCACCGAGGCGTCGCGGCGGGCGTACACCGACCTGCTGGAGGGGTTGGAGAAGCGCTTCGCCGACGTCGGCAGCGCGACCCTGCGTCGCAAGCAGGCCCGGCAGGCGGCCCGCTCGGTGCTGCCGAACGCGACCGAGACCCGGATCGTGGTGACCGGCAACTACCGGGCCTGGCGGCACTTCGTGGCGATGCGCGCCACCGAGCACGCTGACGTGGAGATCCGCGAGCTGGCGGTGGCCTGCCTGCGGGAGCTGCAGCGGGTCGCGCCGAACGCGTTCGCCGACTTCGCGATCGCGACCCTGGACGACGGGACCGAGGTCGCCTCCAGCCCCCTGGTCACCGAGAGCTGACCGCTTGGCCCTGTCCAAGGCGCAGGTCGACAAGCTCGGCGACCGCCTCCGCCGATGCGAGGTGCCGTCGGACGACGACCTCCGGATGCTCTCCGACTTCCGGGAGGAGCGCCGGAAGGCCATGGACTCGGTCGGTGCCGTGCTCGCGGAGATCGTCGGACTGGTCCCGGCTCGCCGGCTCAAGACGATCAACAGCATCGTCGACAAGCTCCGTCGCGAGTCGGCCCGCCTCAGCCAGGTCCAGGACATCGCCGGCCTCCGCATCGTCCGGGACATGAGCCGGCGCTGGTCCGGACGATCCGGCGGTAGCCGGGTCGCGCGGGCGGACCCGGGCCGAGCTGGTTCGGGAGCTCGCGTCCGTGTCGTACCTCATCGACGGGACCGAGCGCGCCAGCGAGAGCGGCGAGATGACGGCGGGCGTCTCGGAGGCGTTGCTCAGCTACCTCGACCGCATCGCCGACGCCGTGCCGATGGCACCGTGAGAGACTGGGGCGTGGCTCGCTTCCTCCTGACATACGACCGGCACCGCGGGTCGATCCTGCGTGAGGTGGAGTTCGCCGACGACGAGCTGAAGCGTGCCGTGTCCCAGCGACTCGCGGAGGAGATCGCGCACAAGGCCGATCCCAACATCGAGGTCGTGCTGCTCGAGGCCGATTCCCGCCAGACCCTCCTCATCACCCATGCTCGCTACTTCAAGACGGTGGCCGAGATCGCCCGGTCGCTCTGAACAGACGTGACCCGGGTAGCTTTGCTCGCATGACGCAGCCGGAAGACCGGGCGCCGTTCGGGCGCCTGCTGACCGCGATGGTCACGCCGTTCACGCCGGCCGGAGAGCTGGACCTGGACGGCGCGCAGCGACTGGCGACCCACCTGGTCGACGAGCAGCGCAACGACGGGCTGGTGGTGAGCGGCACCACGGGCGAGTCGCCGACCACCAGCGACGAGGAGAAGGACCGGCTGCTCGGCGCGGTGGTGGAGGCCGTCGGCGACCGCGCCGCGGTGCTGGCCGGTGTCGGCACCAACGACACCGCGCACACCGTGCACCTCGCCCGGGCCGCCGAGAAGGCCGGGGCCGACGGCCTGCTCGTGGTCACGCCGTACTACAGCAGGCCGCCGCAGGCCGGCCTGCTGGCGCACTTCCGGACCGTCGCGGACGCGACCGGGCTGCCGTCGATGCTCTACGACATCCCGGGCCGGACCGGCGTCGAGATCGCCACCGACACGCTGCTCCGGCTCGCCGAGCACCCGCGGATCGTCGCGGTGAAGGACGCCAAGGACAGCCTGCCGGCGAGCGCCGTGGTGCTGGCCCGCACCGACCTGGCGTACTACTCCGGCACCGACGCGGTCAACCTGCCGCTGCTGTCCGTCGGCGCGACCGGCTTCGTCAGCGTCGTCGCGCATTTGGTCGGCGCGCGGCTGCGCGACCTGCTGGACGCGTGGCTGGCCGGCGACGCGGAGCGGGCCAGGGAGATCAACGCCGGGCTGCTCGACGCCTACGCCGGCGTCTTCCGCACCCAGGGGGTGATCCTCACCAAGGCGGCGCTGCGGCTGGCCGGGCTGCCCGGCGGGCCGGTCCGCCCGCCGCTGGTGGACGCGACCGAGGAGCAGCTGCAGACGTTGCGTACGGACCTGGCCGCGGCCGGCGTGACCTTCCCGGGCGACACCTTCCCGACCGGCGTCGGGTGAGCGAGCCAGCGGGCTCGGCCCGGGAGCGGACCCGGTGACCAGGCACCAGCGGGAGCTGGGGGCGCCGCCCGCGCTGCCCGACGGCGGCCTGCGGGTCGTCGCGCTCGGCGGGCTCGGCGAGATCGGCCGCAACATGACCGTCTTCGAGCACGCCGGCCGGCTGCTGGTCGTCGACTGCGGCGTGCTGTTCCCGGAGGAGGAGCAGCCGGGCGTCGACCTGATCCTGCCGGACTTCTCCTGGATCCGGGACCGGCTGGACGCGGTCGAGGCGCTGGTGCTCACGCACGGCCACGAGGACCACATCGGCGGCGTGCCGTACCTGCTGCGGGAGAAGCCGGACCTGCCGCTGGTCGGTTCCCGCTTCACCCTCGCGCTGGTGGAGGCGAAGCTGCGCGAGCACCGCATCGAGCCCTACTCGCTGACCGTCGAGGCGGGGCGGCGGGAGCGGCTCGGCCCGTTCGACTGCGAGTTCTTCGCGGTGAACCACTCGATCCCGGACTCGCTCGCGGTCGCCGTGCGCACCGGAGCCGGGCTGCTGCTGCACACCGGCGACTTCAAGATGGACCAGCTGCCGCTGGACGGCCGGCTCACCGACCTCGGCGGCTTCGCCCGGCTCGGCGCCGAGGGTGTCGACCTGCTGCTGGCCGACTCCACCAACGCGGAGATGCCCGGCTTCGTCACCCCGGAGCGCAGCATCGGGCCGGTGCTGGACTCGGTCATCCGGCAGGCGGCGCGGCGGGTGATCGTCGCCTGCTTCGCCTCGCACGTGCACCGGGTCCAGCAGGTGCTCGACTCGGCCGCGGAGCACGACCGGTCGGTCGCCTTCGTCGGGCGCTCGATGGTCCGCAACATGGGCGTCGCCCGCGACCTCGGCCTGCTGCACGTCCCGCCCGAGCTGATGGTGTCGCTGGACGAGGCGGCCGCGATGCCGCCGGAACGGGTGGTGCTGATCTCCACCGGCTCGCAGGGTGAGCCGCTGTCCGCGCTGGCCCGGATGGCCAACCGGGAGCACCCGCAGGTGCGGGTCGAGCCCGACGACACGGTGATCCTCGCCTCGTCGCTGGTGCCGGGCAACGAGACCGCGGTCTACCGGGTGATCAACGGGCTGGCCCGGGAGGGCGCCACCGTGGTGCACAAGGAAGTGGCGATGGTGCACGTGTCCGGGCACGCGCCGGCCGGCGAGCTGCTCTACCTGCTCAACGCGACGAAGCCGCGCAACCTGATGCCGGTGCACGGCGAGTGGCGGCACCTGCGGGCGCACGCCAAGCTCGCCGAGCTGACCGGGATGCCCGCGGAGCGGGTGGTGCTCGCCGACGACGGCGTGGTGGTCGACCTGGTCGAGGGCGTCGCCTCCGTCACCGGGCAGGTCGACTGCGGCTACGTGTACGTGGACGGGCTGGCCGTCGGGGACGTCGGCGAGGAGTCGCTGAAGGACCGGCGCATCCTCGGCGACGAGGGCTTCATCGCGATCACCGTGGTGGTCGACTCGGTGACCGGCAAGGTGCTCGGCGCCCCGGTGATCTCCGGGCGCGGCTTCTCCGACGACCCGGTGGCGTTCGAGCCGGTGCTGGCGCTGATCACCGGTGAGCTCGAGCGGGTGACCGGGGAGGGTGTGACCGAGCCGCACCGCCTGGCCCAGGCGGTGCGGCGGGTGGTCGGCCGGTGGGTGTCCGACCGCTACCGGCGCCGGCCGATGATCGTGCCGACCGTGGTCGAGGTCTGACTCGGCCGAGCTCTTCCAGCAGCGGCTCCGGGACCACCCGGCCGCCGGCGACGCCCTCGACGAAGCGGGCGGCGCGACACCGGTGCCGGCCGGGGCCTGCTTCGCCCGGATCGTCGGACCCCGCGGTTAGGCTCGGCGGCGTGCCCGCGCGACCGTCCACCCGCCCGCGCGGCGGCGCCACCCGGGCGATGTCCCGGGCCACCGGCCGCCGCCGCGGTCGCGGCCGGCCCGGC
>JBJMII010000067.1:0-7809 GCA_045806925.1 Mycobacteriales bacterium | reverse complement strand
GGCGTGGTGTTCATCTTGTTCACCAGCACGCCGTCGACGTCGCGGGCGAGCAGCTCGTCCCACTCGCGGCCCCAGACGACCTTGATCACGTTCCAGCCGGCGCCGCGGAAGTACGACTCCAGCTCCTGGATGATCTTGCCGTTGCCGCGGACCGGGCCGTCCAGGCGCTGCAGGTTGCAGTTCACCACGAAGATGAGGTTGTCCAGCTCCTCGCGGGCGGCCACCCCGATCGCGCCGAGCGACTCCGGCTCGTCCATCTCGCCGTCGCCGAGGAACGCCCACACCCGCGAGTTGCTGGTGTCCTCGATCTGCCGGTTGAGCAGGTAGCGGTTGAACCGGGCCTGGTAGATCGCGTGGATCGGGCCGAGCCCCATGCTGACCGTCGGGAACTCCCAGAAGTCCGGCATCAGCCTCGGGTGCGGGTACGACGGGAGGCCGCTCGGCTTCCCGTCGACCCAGTGGGACAGCTCCTGCCGGAAGCCGTCGAGCTGCTGCTCGGTCAGCCGGCCCTCCAGGAACGCCCGGGCGTATATGCCGGGCGACCCGTGCCCCTGGAAGTAGACCTGGTCACCGGACTGGCCGTGGTCCTTGCCGCGGAAGAAGTGGTTGAAGCCCACCTCGTACAGGCTGGCCATGCTCGCGTACGTGGCGATGTGGCCGCCGACGCCGAGCTCCGGCCGGTTGGCCCGGGAGACCATGATCGCCGCGTTCCACCGGATGTACGCCCGGATGCGGCGCTCGATGTGCTCGTCGCCGGGGAACCACGGCTCCCGCTCCGGCGGGATGGTGTTGATGTAGTCGGTGCTGCGCAGCGCCGGCACGCCCACCTGGTGCTCGCGCGCCCGCTCCAGGAGCTTGAGCATCAGGTAGCGGGCCCGGCTGCGCCCGGCCACGTTGATGACGGTGTCCAACGACTCGAGCCACTCGCGGGTCTCGTCGGGGTCGAGGTCGGGCAGCTGGCTGGGCAGGCCATCGGTGATGACGCTGAAGCGCTCGGAGGTCACGGCTCGATTGTCCTCCTCTACCGCCCGGTAGCCGAGTCGGCGCCGGTGGCGGCGTCCAGGCCGGTTGCCGGCCGGCCCTCGCCGGCCCACCCGCCGGTCGGGCAGGACGGTAGTTTGTCCCCATGCGGGTGTCTGCACTGCCGGTGCTGCTGGTCGCGGCGGCGCTGCTGGCCGGCGGCTGCAGCAGGGCCATCGAGGGCAACGGCTCGATCGCGGAGGGGATCGTGACGCCGGCGCCGACCTCGCCCGCGGAGCCCGGCCCGGACGGCTCCGCCGGCCCGGACCGGTCGGCCGGCGCGACGCAGTCCGCCGCCCCCACCGGGACCACCGCCCCCGCCCCGACCCCGACGACCGACCGGACGCTGGTCCGCGAGCGGCTGCTCTGCGTGCTGGAGCGGGCATCCATCACCAGCATCAACAGCGAGTTCAACAAGTCGAAGAACCGGGACGCCCAGATCCGGGTGCTGCGCACCGGCGCCGCCACCATCAGCGGCCACCTCAGCCGGTCCGGGCTGCCGGCCGGCGACCGGATCCGCGAGCCGGGACAGGGCGTGCTCGACCAGCTCACCAAGCTGGTCCGGGACGCCAGCGGCGGCGGCACGCCGAGCACCGCGCCGTACAACCGGGCCACCGGGCGGTTCCAGCAGGCCTGCGGCGCGCTCTGACCCGCCGCACGGCCGCACGCTGCGGCAGCGCTGCGCCGACACGCTGCCTATCCGGCTGGCGTACTTGCGCGGGGACCTGGGAATGTGTGGACTACGGCACGACACAGCGGGTGGCGACGGGCGCCGCCCGGCCCGGGATGGGGAGGCACCACCGTGAGCACGACCGTGGACCAGGCGGGGGGGCGTGGCCTGGCCGAGCGGCTGGGCATCACGCCGGGCATGGTCGTGCAGGAGCTCGGCTACGACGACGACGTCGACATGGAGCTTCGGGACGCGATCGTCGAGCGCTGCGGCAACGAGCTGGTCGAGGAGGATGCCGACGATGTGGTCGACGTGGTCCTGCTGTGGTGGCGGGAGGACGACGGCGACCTGGTCGACACCCTGGTCGACGCGCTCCACCCGCTCGCCGACAACGGGGTGATCTGGCTGCTCACGCCGAAGTCCGGCCGGGAGGGCCACGTGGAGCCGAGCGACATCAGCGAGGCCGCGCCCACCGCCGGGCTGTCCCAGACCTCGAGCATCAGCGCCGCCCGCGACTGGTCCGGCGCCCGGCTGGTCACCCCGAAGACGCGCTCGAAGCGCTGAGCCCGGTCGGGCCCCGCGCCGGGCCCGGCGGGTCGTGACATGCTGCCATCGGGCCGGATGCGGTCCGGCCGTCCCTTTCCCGCCGTCCCCGCGAGGAGATCCCCATGCCCGTCGAAGTCGGCCAGGAGGCCCCCGACTTCACCCTGCGCGACCAGAACCGGGAGGACGTGACGCTGTCGGACTTCCGCGGGCGGCAGAGCGTCCTGCTGGTCTTCTATCCGTTCGCGTTCAGCGGGATCTGCTCCGCCGAGCTCTGCCAGGTCCGGGACGAGCTGCCCAGCTTCGAGGACGACGACGTGCAGGTCGTCGGAATCAGCGTGGACCACCCGTACGCGCTGAAGACCTGGTCGATCCAGGAGGGCTACCTCTTCCCGCTGCTGTCCGACTTCTGGCCGCACGGCGAGGTCGCCCGCAGGTACGGCGTCTTCAACGAGACGGCCGGGATGGCCAACCGGGGCACCTTCCTCATCGACAAGGACGGCATCGTCCGCTTCGCGGAGGTCAACGAGCCGGGGCAGCAGCGCGACCAGTCCGCCTGGCACCGCGCGATGGCGGACCTGCCGGCCTGATCCCCGGAATCCTCGCGGGTCCGCCGGTCCGCCCGGTGCTCAACCCGCCGGCGCGGGCTGCTCGACGTCGTCCGGCGCCTCCCGCTGGCGGGCCCGCCGGTCCAGCATGATCAGCAGCACCGGTCCGGTCAGCGCGAAGGCCGCGAAGAGGAACCACTGCACCACGTACGCGAGGTGCTGGCCGGTGAATGCACCGCCGGCCGGGTTGTCGAGGTCCGGCGGCGGCAGCGGGGTCAACCCGGTCTGCGGCGGATCGGAGGAGATCAGCTCGCCGAAGCCGCCGTACGTCCGGCTGCCGAGGCGCTGGGCGAGCGCATCCACGTCGATGCGGGCGACCTGCCGGTCCGGCAGCCCGGTGCCCAGCCCGCCGGTCTCGCTGGGCAGCACCCGGGCGGTCACCCGCACCTCGCCGTCAGGCGGCCCCGGCACGGCCGGGGTGTCCCGGGCCGCCCCGGTGGCCGGCACAAAGCCGCGGCTGACCAGCAGGGTGGTGCCGCCGGTGGTCCTCAGCGGGGTGACCACCAGGAAGCCGACCCGGTTGTCGACCTGCCGCTGCCGGACCAGCACCTGGTCGGCGGGGTCGTACCGGCCGGTCGCGGTCACGGTCCGGTAGCGGTGCATCAGGTCGACCGGCCGCCCCGGCGCGAGCACCTCGTCCACCGGCACCGGCGGCGCCTTCGCTGCCGTCCGCAGCTCGCCGTTGTCGAACCGCTTCTCATTGAACCGGTGCCACTGCCACACCCCGGCGGCCCCGCACACCACGCCCAGCACCAGGCCGAGCGCCAGCAGCGCCAGCACCCGGCCGAGACGCGGGGGAGCGGACACGCAGTGACCCTACGTCGCTGCACCCGTGCTCCGCGGCCCGGTACCCTCGCCTGCGGCCCGGAGCCCTCTCCGCCCCGGGCGCGTAGCTCAGTGGAAGAGCACCCGCCTTACAAGCGGGGGGTCGCTGGTTCGAACCCAGCCGCGCCCACTCACCGGGTTTGACCTGCGGCGCTTCGACTCGGACCTGCCTGCCTCGCGTTCCTCGGCTGGGACCGACGCTAGGAGCGCGTGCCCGCCTCCACCGGAGTCGGAAGGTCCGGCGGCTGGACGGCGGCGAGCGCGGCGACCAGCGAGTCCGCGGGGGAGCCGGAGGTGTCGAGCTGGACCGCGGCCGGCCACGGCGTGAAGTCGGCCGCCATTGCGGCGGCGACTGGGGCGTTCGCAACGAACGGGTCGCCGGTGCCGGCGCGGGCGCGAAGCCGGTCGACGGCCGAGCAGGACGCCGGCATGGTCGAGCAGCGTCGCGTACGTGGCCGCGGTGGCGGCTGGGCCGTAGATCCCGGAGCGGTACGGCGCAGCGGCCGGACAGGGTCGAAGGTCCTCGTGACGACGGACTTCCGACGACAGCCGGAGTGCCCGTCCGCGGCTAGCGTCGGAGTCATGAACGAGATCACGACCGCGGAGCTGACCGCCGCCGCCCGGCTCACGTCCACACCGGTCGTCGCCGTCACCATCGACCACAGTCTGGCCACTGCGTGGGAGGCGATGCGGGAGCGGCGGCTGCACCACGTCGCGGTGCTGGACGGCGCGGGCTTCGCCGCCGTGCTGGACGATCGCAGCGTGGCGGCCGAGTGGCCGTCCGGAGGCCCGGATGCGCCGCACCGGCGGCGGGTCGGCGATGCCGTCCGGCGGGAGGTCCGCTGCGTGCTGCCCGACACGCCGGCCGCAGAGGTCGCTCAGGTGATGGTCGACGCCTGCTGCGACGCGGTGCCGGTGGTGACGTCGACCGGCGTCCTGGTCGGCCTGGTGACGTCGACCGACCTGGTGGCCGCCGTGGCGGCAGGCGCGGTCGTCGCCGGGTCGCTGGCCGGTGCGGGGCAGGAGGTCGGCGACCGTGGCTGAGCCGGCCGGAGCGATCCGGGTCTTCCTGCTCGACGACCACGAGGTGGTGCGTCGCGGTGTGGCCGAGTTGCTCGGCGCGGAGTCGGACTTGGAGGTGGTGGGGGAGGCGTCCACCGCGGCGGAGGCGCTGAGCCGGGTGCCGGCGGTGCGGCCGGACGTGGCGGTGCTCGACGTGCGGCTGCCGGACGGCGACGGGGTGACGGTCTGCCGCGAGCTGCGCTCGCAGTTGCCGGAGCTGCGCTGCCTGATGCTGACCTCGTTCGCCGACGACGACGCGCTCTTCGACGCGATCATGGCCGGCGCCGCCGGGTATGTGCTCAAGCAGATCCGCGGTACCGACCTGGTCGGCGCGATCCGTACGGTGGCGAGTGGACAGTCGCTGCTGGACCCGCGGACCACCGCCCGGGTACTGGACCGGATGCGGTCCGCGGCGGCGCGCAAGGACCCGCTGGCCGGGTTGTCGGAGCAGGAGCGGGCGGTGCTGGACCTGATCGGGGAGGGGCTGACCAACCGGGAGATCGGCGAGCGGATGTTCCTGGCCGAGAAGACGGTGAAGAACTACGTCTCCCACCTGCTGGCCAAGCTGGGCATGCAGCGCCGCACCCAGGCCGCCATCCTCGCCACCGAGATCCGCCGCAACGCCCAGCAGGCACCCAGACCGGCGGGCTAGCGACCGGCTTCCCCACTAGCGCGACCAGCAGGAGGACGAACGCGCCCAGGTGGGCAGGGGATCCCGACAGCCAGCCGCGAGTGCTCCGGATCGAAGCGGTCCGCGACCGGATCGGGCCGAGGCTGCACCTCGTTCCTCGCTTCCGGCAGCGCCTGCCGTGGCCGGCGGCCTACGGAAACTGCTCCGCGGCCGCGGGGAGCAGGTTGACCAGCTGGTACTGCGAGCGATGGTTCCGATCTCCCTGCACCGCGACCAGCCTGGTCGGGCCAGCGGCAACCAGGACAGCTCGATGATGGTGCCGCTACCGATGGGGGAGCCCGACCCTGTTCGCCGGCTGCAGCTGATCGCCGCCGAGACGACCGAACGCAAGAACAAGGCCCACCCGCAGATGGGCAGCGGGATCTGGGAAAGCCACAGGAACGCGGTGCGTAGAGGCGAACGTCACGGCTTCGATCCAGGGACGTCGTCCGGACCAGGCCATAACCCGGGCGAAGACGGGCGCCGTCTGAGGACTGACCTCGGACGGCGCCGGCGCCGGCCCAGCTCGGGCACGGTGGCATGACCGCAGCACCGAGGGACGGATGTCCCGAGCGCCCCAGCGCTTGCTGTTGCCCCTGGTTCCGCGTGTCGCGCTGAACGACATCCGCCTGGCCCTCCCGGACGGCACACTGACGGCGTGTGCGCCTTTGTGGCGGTCGGCACCGATCCGGGCTCGCCGCCTACTTCCACGGCCTACTCGACAAGCTTCTCGGCCAGCACGTTGCGGTTGATCTCGGCGCCGAGTTCGGCGAGGTCCGGGAGCGAGCCGGCCCGATCTTCGGTGATCCTCGTCTCGCTCCACAAACCGGCGCTCGGAGCGGGCGGCGCGGCGGCCCTCACCCGCGGTCCACCGGCCGTGAAGTCGCGCAGCACCCGCAGGAAGCGATCGGGTTCATCGAGGTGCGGGAAGTGGCCCGCCCGCTCGAAGATCTCCACCCGACTGCGGGGAATGGCCGTCGCAGCGGCCGCCGCGTGCAGCGCCGGGATCATTCGATCCCGGCCGCCCCAGACCAGCAGCGTCGGCACCGCTCCCAACCGGTGCAAGAGCGGGCCCGCGGTCACCGTCTGGCCGCCAGGGTCGATCACCGCACGCACGGAGGCGAGGAAGGCTCGCCGGCTGTCCGCGTCGCCCAGCGAGACGAAGCCGAGCCACGCCTCGGAGACGTCCGCGTTGGGTCGTATGCCGGCCCGGGTCAACATCCGACCCACGCCGCGGCCGATCCCCTCGACCCTGCTTCGCGCCCAGCGGGACGCCAGCAGCGGCAACACCCACTCGGCGCCCGGCAGCGTCGGCGCCCGTAGCAGCGGGTTCAGCTCCCGTCCGAGCCCGCCGCTGCTGACGAGCACCAGTCGCTCGACCCGGTCAGGGAACAGATACATGAACTGCAGCGCGACCCCCCCGCCGAGCGAGTGCCCGACCAGTGTGACCCGGCCCAGCTCGAGCTCGTCCAGCAGGTCGCGCAGAGTCGCTGCCTGCGCCCCGAGCGAGTAGTCCCCGCGGGGCTTCGCCGAGCCGCCGTGCCCGAACAGGTCGGGCGCGACCACCCGGTGGTCAGCCGCCAGCACGGCGACCAGGTGCGCCCAGATGCGGTACGAGCCCAGCAGGCCGTGCACGAAGACGATCGGGGGTCCGCTGCCCGCATCCAAGTAGGTCAGGTCCTCGCCGCGCAGGCGGGCCGTACACGGCACCGTCTCGGTCATGCCGCCCCCTTACTCACCGGTAACCAGCGTAGTCGCTGCGGCCCCGCCTCGGAGGTGTGCCGCGGTACGAGCCCTTGTAGCGCCGGCCGACGACCCGGTTGATCGGGGCCTTACGTCTCTGGGCAGCCCGAACCCGCCGCACCAGGCCGGAGCCGGACCGTAAGGAGAGGAGGGTCTTCCATGTCCACTCTCACGGCGGAGGTCAGCACGCGGGCGAGACCCACCGTGGCCGCTCGGACGGTGGATGCGACGAAGGTCTACGGTGCGGGACAGGCTGAGGTGCGCGCCCTGGACGGCGTCACGGTGGACTTCGCAACCGGCCAGTTCACGGCCATCATGGGCCCTTCCGGCTCCGGGAAGTCGACGCTGCTGCACTGCATCGCGGGACTCGACTCGCTGACGTCCGGACGCGCGTTCATCGGTGACGCCGACCTCAGCACGCTGAACGACCACGATCTGACCATCCTGCGCCGGGACCGCATCGGATTCGTGTTCCAGGCGTACAACCTCATCCCGACGCTCAGCGCCATCGAGAACGTCACGCTGCCGCTGCGGCTGGCCGGGCGGAAGGGCGACGAGCGGTGGATCAGCAGCGTCGTCACCACGATGGGCCTCAGCGACCGCCTCCAGCACCGCCCGGCGGAGCTGTCCGGCGGCCAGCAGCAGCGCGTCGCGGTGGCGCGCGCGCT
>JBJMII010000066.1:0-11098 GCA_045806925.1 Mycobacteriales bacterium | reverse complement strand
CGGCATCGGCATCTCGACGTTCACCGAGATGTGCGGGCTGGCGCCGTCCCGGGTGCTCGGCAGCCTGTCGTACGGGGCGGGCGGCTGGGAGGCCGCCACCATCCGGATGCTGCCGACCGGCAAGGTCGAGGTGGTGACCGGCACGACGCCGCACGGGCAGGGCCACGTCACCTCGTGGAGCCAGATCGCCGCGGACGCGCTCGGCGTGCCGTTCGAGGACGTCAGCGTGATCTGGGGCGACACCCAGTCCTCCCCCCAGGGCATGGACACGTACGGGTCGAGGTCGCTGGTGGTCGGCGGCGTCGCGGTGCACCTGGCCGCGCAGAAGGTGGTGGAGAAGGCGAAGAAGGTCGCCGCGCACCTGCTGGAGGCCGCCGAGGGCGACATCCAGTTCGACGGCGGGACCTTCTCGGTGGCCGGCTCGCCGGAGGCGACGAAGACGATCCAGGAGGTCGCGCTGGCCACCTTCGCCGCGCACGACCTGCCCGAGGGCATGGAGCCGACGATCAACGCGGACGCCGTGCTCGACCCGGAAAACTTCTCGTACCCGCACGGCACCCACCTGTGCGCGGTGGAGGTGGACACCGAGACCGGCCGGTCCAAGATCCGGTCGTACGTGGCGGTCGACGACGTCGGTACGGTGATCAACCCGCTGATCGTCGAGGGCCAGGTGCACGGCGGGATCGCGCAGGGCATCGCGCAGGCGCTGTACGAGGAGGCCGTCTACGACGCCGACGGCAACCTCATCACCGGCACCATGGTCGACTACCTGGTGCCGGCGGCGCCGGACCTGCCGGACTTCACCACGGACCGGACCGTGACCCCGTCCACGTCCAACCCGCTCGGCGTCAAGGGGGTCGGCGAGGCCGGCACCATCGCCTCGACCCCCGCCGTGGTCGGCGCCATCGTCGACGCGGTGCGGCACTTCGGGGTGGACGACATCCGGATGCCCTGCACGCCGGAGCGGGTGTGGCGGGCGATCCACGAGCGGGACTCGGACGGCGGCGACCGGGCGCCCGAGGGCACTGTCGCGTACGGCGGCCCGCAGACCGCGACCACGGCCGGCGGCGGCCCGGTGATCGGAGACAGCCAGTGATCCCCCCGGAGTTCGACTACCTGCGGCCGCACTCGGTCGACGAGGCCGTCACCGAGCTCGGCCGGGCCGGCGAGGACGCCAAGGTGCTGGCCGGCGGGCAGAGCCTGCTGCCGCTGCTGCGGCTGCGGCTGGCGTACCCGACCGCACTGGTCGACCTCGGCGGCGTCGGCGAGCTGCGCGGCGTCCGGCAGGACGGCGGCCAGCTGGTCATCGGCGCGATGACGACGCACCACGACGTCATCCACGACCCGCTGGTCTTCACCCACTGCCCGGTGCTGGCGCAGGCGACCTCCACGGTCGCCGACCCGGCGGTGCGGCACCGCGGCACCATCGGTGGCGCGCTGGCGCACGCCGACCCGGCTGGCGACCTGCCCGCGGTGGCGCTCGCGCTGGACGCCGAGTTCGTCATCGCGGGGCCCGGCGGGGAGCGCCGGCACGTGCCGGCCGCCGAGTTCTTCTCCGACTACCTGGAGACCGCGATCCAGCCGGGCGAGCTGCTCGCCGAGATCCGGGTGCCGGTGCTCGGGCCGGAGTGGGGCAGCGCGTACGAGAAGTTCAACCGGGTGGCCCAGGCGTGGGCGATCGTCGGGGTGGCGGCGCTGGTCCGCCGGGACGGCGACACCATCGCCGAGGCCCGGGTCGGGCTGACCAACATGGGGTCGACCCCGGTGCGGGCCAGCGCGACCGAGCGTGCGCTGGTCGGCGTGTCCAGCCGGAACGGCGGGATCATCCGGGCCGCTGAGCTGGCCGCGGACGACACCGCCCCGCCCGGCGACCTGTCGGCGCAGCCGGACTACCGGCAGCACCTGGCCCGGGTGCTGACCCGGCGCGCGGTGCAGCAGGCCGCCAGCGTCGCCTCCTGATCGGGAGCCGGGGCGGGGTGCCGGGTGCGCCCCCGCCCCGGCCCGTCCGCGGGGGTGGCGGGTGCATCCCCGCCCCGGCCCGTCCGCGGGGGTGGCGGGTGCATGCCCGCCCCGGCCCGTCCGCGGGCGGGCGTTGAACGGGGCGGCGGTGTCGGCGTGGGCGGTGCAGACTCGGAGGTGGGCGCGGACCAGGGGAGGACCATGGACGACGGCAGGACCGGACCGGACCGGCTCCGGGACGACCGGGGCGGACCGGCCCGCGGCCTGCTGCCGCCCGGCGTCGACACGCCGGCCGACCTGCTCGCCCGGCTCGCCGGCGTCGGCTACCTGGCCGACGAGGGCCTGGCCACGGCGGCGTACCTGGGGCTCCGGCTGCACCGCCCGCTGTTCTGCGAGGGCGAGGCCGGCGTCGGCAAGACCGAGCTGGCCAAGGCGCTCGCCGCGCTGCTCGGCGCGCCGCTGATCCGGCTGCAGTGCTACGAGGGGATCGACGCGTCCCAGGCCCTCTACGACTGGGACTTCCCGCGCCAGCTGCTGCACCTGCGGGCCGCCGAGGCGGCCGGCGTGACCGACGTGGACCAGATCGAGGGCGAGCTCTACGACCGGCGGTTCCTGCTCGCCCGCCCGCTGCTGGCCGCGCTGGAGACCGCACCGTCGGTGCTGCTGGTCGACGAGGTGGACCGGGCGGACGACGAGTTCGAGGCGTTCCTGCTCGAGGTGCTCAGCGACTTCTCGGTGACCGTGCCGGAGCTCGGCACGCTGCGGGCCGGGACGCCGCCGGCGGTCGTGGTCACCTCCAACCGGACCCGGGACGTGCACGACGCGCTGAAGCGGCGCTGCTACTACCACTGGCTGGACCACCCCGACTACGAGCGGGAGGTGGAGATCGTCCGGCTGCGGGTGCCGGCGGCGTCCCGCCGGCTGGCCGAGCAGGTGACCGCGGCCAGCCAGGCGCTGCGCAGGGTGGACCTGCTCAAGCCGCCGGGGATCGCGGAGACCGTCGACTGGGCCGAGGCATTGGCCGCGCTCGGCGCCGGCGGGCTGGACCCGGGGATGGCGGCGGCCACGCTGGGCGCGGTGGTGAAGTACCGGGAGGACGTGGAGCGGGTCCGCTCGCTCGACGTCGGCGCGTTGGTGGCGCGGGCCGTGGCCGGCGCATGACGCTCGGCGCGGTCCCACCGGCCCGTCCGGGGGATAGATCAGGTTCACCAACCGCGCGACCACCAGCCCGGGGCGCGGCCCGGGAAACCGGTCACCAGCTTGGTGAAGCTGATCGCGACCGGACCCCAGGCCCCGCGGACGGCGTGGGGTTGGACGGCGCGGGGTTGCCGGGCCCGGGGTTGGACGGCGTGGGGTTGCACGGCTTGGGCATAGGCGGCGAGCGGGTGGACGCCGTGCAGCTGGTGGTGGCGCTGGGCCGGGCGCTGCGGTCCGCCGGCGTGCCGGCCGGCCCGGACCGGGTCGCGGAGGCGGTGCGTGCGGTCGGCGCGCTCGACCCGATGGACCGTGCCGCGGTCTACTGGGCCGGCCGGGTCACGCTCTGCTCCGCCCGGGACGACCTGGCCCGCTACGACGCCGTCTTCGCCGCCCTGCTCGGCGGGGACGTGCCGCGGCTGCGGCCGCGCCGGCGGACCGTCTCCCGCGGCGTACCCGTCGCGCTCGCCGGCCCGGACGCGGCCGAGGGCGACGGTGCCGGTGACGGCGACGAGCAGGCCGTGCTCCGGGGCGCCGCCAGCACCGTCGAGACGCTCCGGCACAAGGACGTGACCACGCTGTCCGGCCGGGAGAAGGCGGCGCTGCGCCGGGCGCTGGCCGCGCTCGCGCTGCCCGGCGAGCGGCGCCCGTCCCGGCGCTGGCGGCCCACCCCGCACGCCGGTGCCGTCGACCCGCGCCGCACCGTCCGCGACCTGCTGCACTCCGGTGGCGAGCCGGTCCGGCTGCGCCGTCGCCGGCACGCCGTCCGGCCGCGGCGGGTCGTCCTGCTGGTCGACGTGAGCGGGTCGATGAGCGGCTACGCCGACGCGCTGCTGCGCTTCGCGCATGCGGCCAGCCGGCGCCGCGGCACCGGCGCCGAGGTCTTCACGCTCGGCACCCGGCTGACCCGGGTCACCCGGGAGCTGGCCAACCCGGACCCGGACGGCGCGCTGGCCGCGGTCGCCGCCGCCGTGCCGGACTGGTCCGGGGGCACCCGGCTGGGGGTGCTGCTGCGGGAGTTCCTGGACCGGTGGGGGCAGCGCGGCGCGGCCCGCGGCGCGGTGGTGGTGATCCTGTCCGACGGCTGGGAGCGGGACGACCCGCGCCGGCTCGGGGCGCAGATGCGCCGGCTGTCGCTGCTCGCGCACCGGGTCGTGTGGTGCAACCCGCGCAAGGCCCGGCCCGGGTTCGCCCCGCTTGCCGGTGGGCTGGCCGCGGCGCTGCCGTACGTGGACGACTTCGTGGCCGGGCACAGCCTGGCCGCGCTGCAGGAGCTGGCGGAGGTGGTGGTCGGCGTGCGCCGGCCGGACGGGGTGGCTGGGCGGGAGGCGCGCAGTGCGTGAGGTGCTCGGTTCGCTGCGGTCCTGGTACTCCGACGGCCGCCCGCTCGCGCTCGCCACGGTGGTGGGCACGTCGAAGAGCGCGCCGCGCGCGCCGGGCGCGGCGATGGCGGTGAACGCCGACGGCGAGGTGGTCGGCAGCGTGTCCGGCGGCTGCGTCGAGGGCGCTGTCTACGACCTGGCGCAGGACGTGCTCGGCGGCGAGGACCCGGTCCTGCAGACCTACGGCTACAGCGACACCGACGCCTTCGCCGTGGGCCTGACCTGCGGCGGCTCGGTGAGCGTCTTCGTCCAGGCGGTGACCGCGGCGCGGCTCCCGCAGCTCGGTGAGGTGCTCGCCTCCCTCGACGCGGACGAGCCGGTCGCGCTGGCCACCGTGATCGAGGGGCACGGGCAGGTCGGCGCCCGGCTGGCGGTCTGGCCGGACCGGGTCGCCGGCAGCCTCGGCGCCGAGGGGCTGGACGCGGCCGTCGTCGACGACGCCCGCGGCATGCTCGAGCACGGCAGCACCGGGCGGCGGCACTACGGGCCGAACGGGGAGCGCCGCCGGGACGAGGTGACCGTCTTCGTGGAGGCCTTCGCGCCGCCGCCGCGGATGCTGGTCTTCGGCGCGATCGACTTCGCCGCGGCGGTGGCCAGGATCGGCAAGTTCCTCGGCTACCGGGTGACCGTCTGCGACGCGCGGGCCGTCTTCGCCACCGCGCGGCGGTTCCCGGACGCCGACGAGGTGGTGGTGGAGTGGCCGCACCGCTACCTGGCCCGCACCCGGGTGGACGCCCGCACGGTGATCTGCGTGCTCACCCACGACCCGAAGTTCGACGTGCCGCTGCTGGAGGTCGCGCTGCGTACGCCGGCCTGGTATGTCGGGGCAATGGGGTCGAGGCGCACCCACGACGACCGGCTGGCGCGGCTGCGGGAGGTCGGGCTGACCGACGAGGAGCTGGGCCGGCTGCGGTCGCCGATCGGGCTGGACCTGGGTGCCCGGACACCGGAGGAGACCGCGGTGGCGGTGGCGGCGGAGATCGTGGCCGGCCGGTGGGGCGGCAGCGGGCTGCCGCTGCGGGTGACGGAGGGCGACATCCACCGGCACGCCCCGGCAGCGCCCGTGCCCAGCCGGTGATCGTGGCCGGGCTGGTGCTGGCGGCCGGCGGCGGCAGCCGGATGGGCCGGCCCAAGGCGCTGCTCCGGCTGCGCGGCGAGCTGCTGGTCCAGCGGGCCTGCCGGCTGCTCGCCGACGGCGGCTGCGCGCCGGTGCTCGCCGTGGTCGGCGCGGGCGCCGAGCAGCTGCCGGCGCTGCCCGGGGTGACCACGGTCGACAACCCGGACTGGGCGACCGGGATGGGCTCGTCGCTGCGCGCCGGCCTGGCCGCGGTGCCGTCGGCGGCCCCCGGGGCGGGCGCCGTGGTGGTGACGCTGGTGGACACCCCGCTGCTCGGGCCGGAGGCGGTACGCCGGCTGGTCGCCGCCGGGCGCGCCGGCGCGGACGCGGCGGTGGCGACGTACGGTGGCGAGCCGGGTCACCCGGTCCTGCTGGCCCGGTCCGTGCTCGCCGACGTCGCCGCGGCCGCCACCGGGGACCGCGGCGCCCGGCCCTGGTTGGCCGCCCACCCGGACCGGGTACGCCTGGTGCCGTGCGACGGGACCGGCGACCCCCGGGACCTGGACGTGCCGGAGGATCTCGCCGGGGTGCCGGCGGAAGGGGAGTGAGCTGTGCAGCTCGACCACGAGTTCACCGTGCCGGTGCCCGCTGCGCAGGCCTGGCCGGTGCTGCTGGACATCGACCGGATCGCCCCGTGCATGCCGGGTGCCACCATCACCAAGATCGAGGGCGACGACTTCGACGGCACGGTCAAGGTGAAGGTCGGCCCGATCACGGTCACGTACGGCGGGTCGGCCAGCTTCCTGGAGAAGGACGAGACCGACCGGCGCGCGGTGATCGAGGCGCGCGGGCGGGAGACCCGGGGCAGCGGCACGGCCAGCGCGCGGATCACCGCGCAGCTCTTCGGTGAGGGCGACTCGACCCGGGTGAAGGTCAGCACCGACCTGTCGGTGACCGGCAAGCCGGCCCAGTTCGGGCGCGGGGTGATGAACGACGTCGGCGGGAAGCTGCTGGGCCGCTTCGCGGACTGCCTGGCCGAGCAGCTCGCCGGCACGCCGGCCCCGGCGCCGGCCCCGGCCGCCGCGGTGCCCGCCTCGGCGGAGGCAGCGGCCGCCGCCCCCGTCGAGGGGACCAGGGAGGACGGGACGACGGCGCCGGGCCGGCAGGCCCCGGCGTCGGTGCTGGACGCCTCCCCGGCGCAGGCCCGGCAGGAGGCGGAGGCGATCGACCTGATGGAGGCCGCCGGCGGCGCGGTCGCCAAGCGGGTGATCCCGCTGGTCGGCGCGCTGGCGCTGCTCGCGGTGCTGATCGCGGTCCTCCGCCGCCGCCGCTGACCCGCACGTCCACCCAGCGCGCACGCCGGTCCTCGGTGTGCTCGTCGCGGCCCACGACTCAACCGGCGCCGTCCTCCAGGCCGCCGACGCCGTCCTGCCGGGCGACCGGCACGAGCTGGAGGACACCTAACCCACTCTCGTAGCTGTCGAGCAGCGTCCCGGCAGTCGGGGTCGAGCGGGTCGGAGATGGCAGTTGTGGGCGGACTTTGGACCGCCAGTTCGCTAGTGCTCCGGCCGCCAGCATTGCCCCGTTGTGCTCGCTATGGTCCTTGTGGCAGCCTTCCGTGCACAGATAGGTCCGTGTCCGGCATGATCTGCCCACAGGGGAGACGTCGATGAGGAAATCTCTCGCTGGCCTGGCCGTTGCGGCGACCGCAGCCACGGTGCTCGGCACGACTGCGATCCCCGCCTTCGCAGACCCCGTTCCCTCCGACTGCACCGTGACCAAGGTGGCCTGGGACACCAGGAGCATGACCTGCACCAACCGGCCGGCAGGCCAACACTGGGCGTTCACCATGGTGTGCACCAGCATCGGCGGTCACGAAAGGTACGACGGCAACGTCGTCACAGGCAACGGCACGTCCACCGTGTCCTGCGGGGCGTACCCGAACGACTCGAGCTACCAGATCCAGTACTACAACTGACTGCTTCCACCCGTCCGGGCGGGCGCGATCCCGGTCTGTAACTGCGCTTGAGGCTGCTGGACGCCGGGTTCAGCCTCCGCAGGAGCGCCGGTCGCCGGCCAGGTCGATGCGGGACAGGATCGGGGCCATCGCGCGTTCCGCGCGTCGCACCCCGGCCCGGGTCCGGCCGCACTGCGAGGACCACGGCGGGCCGGGTCAGGGAGGCCTGCAGCCCCGTACGCCCCCACAACCCGCCCTGCGGGTGGTACTGAAGAACCTGACGCCCAGACGACGACCGGCTGCGTTGTCGTCGCCGCCGTGATGATCTCCAGATAGCAGACTCCTCCTCCGCCTTGCCGGGCGCTGCCTGGACGCCGCGGGCATCCAGCACGGCCCACGGGACAGGCCCTAGAATCGATGCAGAGTCCACGGGCCGACGCCGTCCCTGCCAGCCAGTCCGAGCAGCAGACGGGAGCAGCCCGTGTTGCCCTACTCCGCCGTTCCCGGCCGCCAGGGTCTCTACGACCCCGCGGCCGAGCGCGACGCCTGCGGCCTCGCCATGGTGGTCGACGTCCAGGGCCGCCGCTCGCACGAGACCGTCGAGCGGGCCCTGACCGCGCTGCACAACCTGCGCCACCGCGGCGCGGCCGGCGCCGAGCCGAGCTCCGGCGACGGCTCGGGCCTGCTCATGCAGGTGCCGGACGGCTTCTACCGGGAGGTCGCCGGGATTGCGCTGCCCGGGCCGCGCGAGTACGCCACCGGCCTGGTCTTCGCGCCGACCGACGACGCCGCCGCGGAGCGGGCCGCGGTCCGGTTCGAGCGGCTCGCCGCCGAGGAGCGGCTGACGGTGCTCGGCTGGCGGGAGCTGCCGGTCGAGGAGGCCGGCCTCGGCCCGACCGCGCTGTCGGTGGCGCCGCGGTTCCGGCAGGTCTTCGTCGCCGCGGCGCCCGGCCACCCGCCCGCCGCGGACGACGCGGTGCTGGACCTGGAGCGGCGCGCGTTCTGCCTGCGCCGGCGGGCCGAGCGGCTGACCGCGGCGGAGGGCTGCCCGCTCTACCTGCCCTCGCTGTCCGCCCGCACCGTCGTCTACAAGGGCATGCTCACCACCGACCAGCTCGGCACCTTCTTCCCGGACCTGCACGACCGCCGGGTGCAGACCGCGCTGGCGATGGTGCACAGCCGGTTCAGCACGAACACCTTCCCGTCCTGGCCGCTCGCGCACCCGTACCGGTTGGTCGCGCACAACGGTGAGATCAACACGATCAAGGGCAACCGCAACTGGATGCGGGCCCGGGAGGCGCTGCTGGAGACCGACGCCTTCAGCCGGGCCGGCGAGGCCGACGGAGGCGGTGCCGATCTCCAGCGGCTGCTGCCGATCTGCACGGAGGAGCTGTCCGACTCGGCGTCCTTCGACGAGGTGCTCGAGCTGCTGCACCTGTCCGGGCGCAGCCTGCCGCATGCGGTGCTGATGATGATCCCGGAGGCGTGGGAGAACCACGCGGGGATGGACCCGGCCCGGCAGGCCTTCTACGCCTACCACGCGAACCTGATGGAGCCGTGGGACGGCCCGGCCGGGGTGGTCTTCACCGACGGCGCCGTGATCGGCGCGGTGCTGGACCGCAACGGGCTGCGCCCGGCGCGCTGGTGGCGCACCGCGGACGACCTGGTCGTGCTGGCCAGCGAAGCCGGCGTGCTGGACGTCGAGCCGGCCCGGGTGGTGGCCAAGGGCCGGCTGCGGCCGGGCCGGATGTTCCTGGTGGACACCGCTGCCGGCCGCATCGTCACCGACGACGAGATCAAGGACGAGCTGGCCGCCGCGCACCCGTACGCGGAGTGGCTGCATGCCGGCTCGCTGCACCTGGACACGCTGCCGGCCCGGCACCGGGAGCAGCCGCCGCACGACGACGTGGTGCGCCGCCAGCAGGTCTTCGGCTACACCGAGGAGGAGCTGCGCGTCCTGCTCGCGCCGATGGCCGCGACCGGGGCGGAGCCGACCGGGTCGATGGGCACCGACACCCCGGTCGCGGTGCTCTCCGAGCGCCCGCGGCTGCTGTTCGACTACTTCAGCCAGCTCTTCGCGCAGGTGACCAACCCGCCGCTGGACGCGATCCGGGAGGAGCTGGTGACGTCGCTGGCCTCCTGCATCGGGCCGGACGCGAACCTGCTCGCCGAGTCGCCGGCCGCCTGCCGCAAGGTGGTGCTGCCCTTCCCGGTGCTGGACAACGACGAGCTGGCCAAGCTGGTGCACATCGCCGCGGACGGCGACCTGCCCGGTCTCGCCGCCACCGTCGTGACCGGACTGTACGAAGTAGACGGTGGCGGGGCGGCGCTGGCGGCGGCGCTGGCCCGGGTGCGGGCCGAGGTGGTGGCCGCGATCGAGGCCGGCACCCGGATCGTCGTGCTGTCCGACCGTGGCGGCACCGCCGGGAAGGCACCGATCCCGTCGCTGCTGCTGACCTCCGCGGTGCACCACCACCTGGTCCGGGAACGGCTGCGCACCAAGGTCGGGCTGGTGGTCGAGTCCGGGGACTGCCGGGAGGTGCACCACCTGGCGCTGCTGATCGGCTACGGCGCCGCCGCGGTGAACCCGTACCTGGCGCTGGAGACGGTGGAGGAGCTCGCCGAGGCCGGCCGGCTGTCCGGTGTGGACCGTCCGCGGGCGGCGGCCAACCTGGTCCGGGCGCTCGGCAAGGGCCTGCTCAAGGTGATGTCGAAGATGGGCATCTCCACCGTCGCGTCGTACACCGGGGCGCAGGTCTTCGAGGCGCTCGGCCTCGGCCAGGCGGTGGTGGACGACTACTTCACCGGCACCTCGTCCCGGCTCGGCGGGGTCGGGCTGGACGTGCTCGCCGCCGAGGTCGCCGCCCGGCACCGCACCGGGTACCCGGCTAACCCGACCGGGCGGGCGCACCGCCGGCTGGAGGTCGGCGGCGAGTACCAGTGGCGCCGCGAGGGGGAGGTGCACCTGTTCAACCCGGAGACGGTCTTCCTGCTGCAGCACGCCACCCGGGCCCGCCGGTACGACGTCTACCGCCGCTACACCGCCGAGGTCGACGAGCTGTCCCGGCAGGCGGCCACCCTGCGCGGCCTGTTCGAGCTGCGCCGGGACGCCCGGCCGCCGGTCCCCCTGGACGAGGTCGAGCCGGTGCCGGAGATCGTGCGGCGGTTCTCCACCGGCGCCATGTCCTACGGGTCGATCTCGGCGGAGGCGCACGAGACGCTGGCGGTCGCGATGAACTCGATCGGCGGCCGGTCCAACTCCGGTGAGGGCGGCGAGGACGCCGACCGGCTGCGGGACCCGCTGCGCCGCAGCGCGGTCAAGCAGGTGGCCAGCGGCCGCTTCGGGGTGACCAGCGACTACCTGGTCTCCGCGGACGACATCCAGATCAAGATGGCGCAGGGCGCGAAGCCGGGGGAGGGCGGCCAGCTGCCCGGCGGCAAGGTCTACCCCTGGGTGGCGCGGACCCGGCACTCCACGCCGGGCGTCGGCCTGATCAGCCCGCCGCCGCACCACGACATCTACTCGATCGAGGACCTCAAGCAGCTGAT
>JBJMII010000065.1:0-5956 GCA_045806925.1 Mycobacteriales bacterium | reverse complement strand
GTCGCAGGACTGGTCGAGCAGCGCGAGGTAGAGGTCGAGCTTGCCGGGGAAGTGCTGGTAGAGCACCGGCTTGGAGACGCCGGCCCGGTCGGCGATGTCGTCCATCGCCGCCGCGTGGTAGCCCTGCGCGACGAAGACCTCCTGGGCGGCCGCCATCAGCTGCTTGCGCCGGGCCGAGCGGGGCAGCCGGCCGCCGCGGGCCAGCGGCGCGTCGGCCGCTTCGGGGGCCTCGGCGCCGCTCGTCCCCGAAACGGGTGTCGCCATGTCGCCTCCCGTCCGGTGCCACGTCGTCGATCGGTAGTAAACCGGTTCAGCCGGAGACTACGCCTCGGTAGCGGCCGCTCACGGCCACGCGTCCTCGTCGAGCGGCACCTCGGTCGCCTGCTCCTGGGCGTCGGCCGGGTCCACCTCGAGGCTGGGCTCGACGATGTCGCCCTCGGGCGGGACGTCCGGGACGGCGTCCCGGCGCTGCTCGGCGACGTCCTCGGCCGGGGTCTCCAGCGGTGTCTCGGTCATCGGCTCCTCCGGTCGGCTCGGCGGTCGGCAGCGATTCTTCCCGGTCGGCGGGCCGGCACCCGTACCCGGCTCAGGCGGTCTTGCGGGGTGCCGCCTTCTTCGCGGCCTTCTTGGCGGGCGCCTTCTTCGCGGCGGTCTTGGCGGGCGCCTTCTTCGCCGGCGCCTTCTTGGCGGGCGCCTTCTTCGCGGCGGCCGTCCGGGCCGGCGCCGCGGCCGGCTCCGGCGGCTCCGCCGGCTCCGGCAGCTCCGCCTCGCCGCGGCCCTTCTTCGCCGCCGCCACGCTGGCCCGCAGTGCCGCCATCAGGTCGACCACGGAGCCGGTCTCCTCCTCCTGGACCGGCTGCTCGACGACCTCCCGGCCCTCCACCTTGGCCTCGATGACCTGCTGGAGCGCCTCCCGGTAGTCGTCGTGGTACTGCCCCGGGTCGAAGTCGGCGGACATGCTCTCGATCAGCGACCGCGCCATCGCCAGCTCCTGCGGCCGCACCTGCACGTCGTCGTCGAGGAAGCCGAACTCCGCCTCGCGCACCTCGTCCGGCCAGAGCATGGTCTCCAGCACGAGCACGCCGTCCCGGACGCGGAGCGTCCCGAGCGTCTCCCGGGTCCGGATCGCCACCTTGACCAGCGCCACCGAGTCGGCCTGCTCGAGCGCGTCCCGCAGCAGCACGTACGGCTTCGTGGCCGTCTTGTCCGGCTCCAGGTAGTAGCTCTTCGCGAAGTAGATCGGGTCGACCTGCTCCAGCGGCACGAACGACAGCACGTCGACCACCCGGGACGTGCTCAGCGGCAGGTCGGCGAGGTCCTCGTCGGTGATGACCACGGTCTCGCCGGACGGCAGCTCGAAGCCCTTGGCGATGTCGGAGTACGGCACCTCCTCGCCGTCGACCTGGCAGACCCGCTTGTACCGGATCCGGCCGCCGTCCTCCCGGTGCACCTGGTGGAACGAGACGTCCCGCTCCTCGGTGGCCGTGTAGAGCTTCACCGGGATGCTCACCAGCCCGAAGGAGACGGCGCCCTTCCAGATCGCCCGCACGGCCCTCACCTCTTCCTCACGCGGGTGCTGAGATCAGCGTGCCGGTTACCGGCCGCCACCGCCAGCCCCGGGGCGTGTCCCGGCTGCCCACCTGCACGGACACCGGGACACCGGGGAGGATGGGCCGGTGCAGCCCATGCTCGCCACCGCCGGACCGCTGCCCACCGGGCCGGGCTGGGCGTACGAGTTCAAGTGGGACGGGGTGCGCACGCTCGCCGACGTGGGCCCGGCCGGGCTGGTGCTGACCAGCCGGCTCGGCAACGAGGTGACCGCCGCCTACCCGGAACTGGCCGGAGTGGCCGGGATCGCCGCGGACGTGCTCCTGGACGGCGAGGTGGTGTCGTTCGTGGACGGTCGGCCGTCGTTCTCCGCACTGCAGAACCGGATGCACGTCCGCGCCGCCGCGCAGGCCCGCCGGCTGGCCGCCCAGGCCCCGGTGACGTACCTGGTCTTCGACGTGCTGCGGCTCTACGGGGTGGACCTCACCGGGCGGCCGTTCGCGGAGCGGCGGGCGACGCTGGAGCGGCTGGCGCCGGACGGCCCGCACTGGACGGTGTCGCCGCTGTTCGACGACGGGCCGGCCACCGCGCAGGCCGCCAGCGAGAACGGGCTGGAGGGCGTGCTGGCGAAGCGGCTGTCCTCGGTCTACCGGCCGGGCCACCGGACCACCGAGTGGGTGAAGGTCCGGTACGGCCGGCGGCAGGAGTTCGTGGTCGGTGGCTGGGAGCACGGCGAGGGCGGCCGGGCCGGCGGGATCGGCGCGCTCCTGCTCGGCGTGTACAGCGGGGACCGGTTGGTCTACTCCGGACAGGTCGGCACCGGCTTCACCGCGGCGGCGCTGCGGTCGATGGAGCGCAGGCTGCGGCCGCTGGTCACGGACCGGTCGCCGTTCGAGTCGATGCCCCCGGACGTGCGGGGCCGGCAGATCAGCTGGGTCCGGCCGGAGGTGGTGGTCGAGGTGGAGTTCGCGGAGTGGACCCCGGACGGGCGGCTGCGGTTCGCCAGCTTCCAGGGGGTCCGGACCGACAAGAGCCCGGTGGAGGTCGTACGTGAGCAATAGCACCGTGCCAGCCCGGCGGCCCCCTCGCTGCGTTCCTCGGGTCGCAACCGACCCTGCGATGCTCACGAGGAGGGCCGCCTCATGAACGTCAATGTCGAGGTGGAGGAGCGGACCCTCAAGCTGTCCAACTTGGACAAGGTCCTCTACCCGGAGGTCGGGCTGACCAAGGGCGAGGTGATCCGCTACTACACCTGCGTCGCACCGGTGCTGCTGCCGCACCTGGCCGGCCGCCCGCTGACCGTGAAGCGCTATCCCAACGGGGTCGACGGCCCGTTCTTCTTCGAGAAGAACGCCTCCCGCAGCAAGCCGGACTGGGTGCGCACCGCCCGGCTGCCGGCCCCGGGCAGCACCAAGAACCGGGACGAGATCGACTACGTCGTCGTGGAGGAGCTGGCCACCCTGGTCTGGCTGGCCAACCTCGCCGCGCTGGAGCTGCACACTCCACAGTGGAAGGTCGGGCCGCGGGACGGCGTGCGCGGCGCCGACCAGCTGGTGCTCGACCTCGACCCGGGGGCGCCGGCCACCGTGGTGCAGTGCGCGCGGGTGGCGCTGGCGCTGCGCGAGCTGCTGGTCGCCGACGGGCTGGCGCCGGTGGCGAAGACCAGCGGCAGCAAGGGCATGCAGGTGTACGCCGCGGTCGCGGAGACCCCGGCCGAGCGCACCTCGGCGTACGCGCACGAGCTGGCCAAGCGGCTGGAGACCGAGCAGCCGGAGCTGGTGGTGTCCCGGATGACGAAGTCGCTGCGGCCCGGGAAGGTGCTCGTCGACTGGAGCCAGAACAACGCGGCCAAGACGACGGTGAGCGTCTACTCGCTGCGCGCCCGGCCGTCCGCGACCGTCTCCACCCCGGTCAGCTGGGCCGAGGTCGAGGCGGCCGCCGCCGGGTCGCCGCTGTCCTTCACGCAGGCGGACGTGCTGGAGCGGGTGCCCGACGGAGACCTCTTCGCCCCGCTGCTCGAGTCCGCGCGGCGGCCGCGGCTGCCGGCGTGAGTGGCGCACTCACCCGTGCGCAGCGCGCGGCTGGCGCTTCCGGGCTAGCTCCGTCCGGCCGATCGGATGCAAGCTGGGGCAAATCGTTGTAGAACCTCTACCTTGTCGTCACCTGGTGCCTAAGGTGGGTCGACGAGTCCCGGGCCCACCGGCCCGGTGACCGACCGCGCCGACGGCGGCCGGCCATCCGCACCGGCGCTCCACGGCAGGAGGAGGGTGGAATGCGCACGGTCTTCGTCACCGGTGGCTCCGGCTTCCTCGGCGGAGCGCTGCTGGACGCCCTCGCCGAGCGGGGGGAGACCGCCCGCGCACTGGCCCGCTCCACGGCCGCCGAGGCGGCGGTGACCGCGCGGGGGGCGATCGCGGTGCCGGGCGACCTGGCCGACCTGGACGCGCTGACCGCCGGGATGGGCGGCGCCGAGCTGGTGGTGCACTGCGCGGCCCGGCTGACCGGCAGCTGGCCCGACCTGGCCGCGTTCCAGCGGACGAACGTGGACGGCACCCGTACGGTCCTGCAGGCCGCCCGGTCCGCCGGCGTGCCGCGGCTGGTGCTGGTGTCCACCGAGCAGGTGGTGCTCGGCGACCGGCCGCTGGTCGACGCGGACGAGTCCTGGCCGTACCCGGCCCGCTGGCCCGGGCCGTACGCGCAGACGAAGGCGGAGGCCGAGCAGCTGGTGCTGGCCGCGTCCACGCCGGAGCTGGCCACCGTCGCGGTCCGGCCCCGGCTGGTCTGGGGCCGCGGGGACAGCACGCTGCTGCCGGCGCTGGTGCAGGCGGCCCGGTCCGGCCGGCTGCGCTGGGTGGACGGCGGCGGGCACCTGACCTCGACCACGCACGTCCGCAACGCCGTCGAGGGCATCCTCGCCGCGGCCGACCGCGGCCGCGGCGGCCAGGCGTACTTCGTCACCGACGGGCCGCCGCTGCCGTTCCGCGAGTTCGCCGGCGGGCTGCTGGCCACCCAGGGGGTGCCGGTGCCGACCGGCACCGTGTCCGGCCGGGTCGCCCGCGCCGCCGCCGGCGGGGCCGGTGCGCTGTGGCGGGCGTTCAGGCTGCCCGGCCGGCCGCCGCTGGACCTGTCCGCGGTCCGGGTCGTCGGCGAGACCTGCACGCTGCGGGACGACCGGGCCCGCCGAGAGCTCGGCTACGAGGGGCAGGTCCCGCGCGAGCGGGGGCTTGCCGAGCTACGGTCGGAACGGAGCCCGGCGGGGACACCACCACCGTCCGGGCCGTCCCCGGCCGGTCCGGAGGCGGCCCGCTGACCGGACCGGCCGCCGGTCGCCGCCCGGCCGACCGGAGGGAGCCTGCCCGCATGACCATCATCGCGCCCGCCGCCGTGCGCCCCGCCCGGCTGTCCGACGCCCCGCTGCCGGCGGTCGACCCGCACCGGCCGCCGTGGCCGGGCGAGCTGGTCCGGGTCCGCGGTGCCGAGCTCTTCGTCCGGCGCACCCCCGGCCCCGACGCCGGCCGGGAGCACGCGGTCTACGTGCACGGCCTCGGCGGCTCGTCGACGAACTGGACGGACCTGGCCGACCTGCTGCGCGGCCGGCTGTCCGGCGACGCGCTGGACCTGCCCGGCTTCGGCCGGTCCGGGCCGGCACCCGGGCAGGACTACACGCTCGCCGGGCACGCCCGGACGGTGATCTCCTACCTGGAGCACCGCGTCGGCGAGCCGGTGCACCTGCTCGGCAACTCGCTCGGCGGCGCCGTCACCGTGCTGGTGGCCGCCATGCGGCCGGACCTGATCCGGACGCTCACCCTGGTCTCTCCGGCGATGCCGTCGCTGCGGCCGCGGCGCGGCTCGGACCTCACCCTGCCGCTGCTGCTGCTGCCCGGCCTGGGCCGGCTGGTGCAGCGCCGGCTGGACGCGCTGCCGCCGCAGCAGCGGGCCCGGGCGGTGCTCGAGCTGTGCTTCGGGGACCCGTCGGCGGTGCCGGACAACCGGTTCGAGGAGGCGGTCGAGGAGGTGGTCCGGCGCCGTGGCGTGCCGTGGGCGATGGACGCCTTCACCGCTTCCCTGCGCGGCGTCGCCCGGTCGTACACGGTGTCGGGGGAGCGGTCGCTGTGGCGGCAGGCGGCCCAGGTCCGGGCCCCGTCGCTGGTCATCTGGGGGGATCGGGACAAGGTCGTGTCGGCCACGCTCGCGCCGCGCACCGCGGCGACGCTGCCGGACTCGAGGCTGCTGGTGCTGCCCGGGATCGGGCACGTCGCCCAGATGGAGGTCCCGGACGTGGTGGCCCGCGCGGTCGTCGCGCTGCTGGAGGACGCCGGCTGACCCGCTGGTCGCGGTGGCCGGGCGCGATGGGCGGCCGGGCCGGCGGCGGGTGGCCCCGGCGGGGCGGGGCGGCCGCCGGCCGGCC
>JBJMII010000064.1:0-12814 GCA_045806925.1 Mycobacteriales bacterium | reverse complement strand
GCGCCCGGCCCAGCGCCTCCAGCCCGGCGACGAGGTCGGCCGGCAGCCGGAACGGGTACGCCGCGCCGGTGAACGTCTGCGCCGGCGGCCGCGGTGCGTCGGTGGGCAGCTCCAGCGCCGGCACGCCGGCCAGCTGCCGGCGCCAGTAGTCGAGGTCGCGGGCCACCGCCGGGCTGCCCGCCCGGGCCCGCTGCCAGGCGGCGAAGTCGCCGTACCGGACCGGCAGCGGGGCGAGCCCGGCCGGCCGGCCCGCCCGCTCCGCCGCGTAGAGCACCAGCAGGTCGTCGAGCAGCACCTCGGTGGACCAGCCGTCGGTGACCGCGTGGTGCGCCGACAGCAGCAGCCGGTGCCGCCCGCTGCCGGCGTCGCGCACCAGCAGCCCGTGCAGCAGCGGCCCGGCGGCCAGGTCGAACGGGCGGGCCGCGACCGCCGCGACGGCGACTGCCGCCGCCTGCTCGTCCGCTGCCTCGGCCACGTCGAGCGGCACCTCGCCGGGCGGGTCGACCACCACGGTCGGCTGCCCGTCCTCGGTGGCCGGGAAGCGCATCCGCAGGCTCTCGTGCCGCTCGGCCAGCGCCGCCAGGGCCCGGCGCAGCGCCGGCAGGTCGACGTCCGCGCCGAGGTGCAGGACGACCGGAACGCTGTACGCGGCGGTGCCCGGGGCGAACTGCTCCATGAACCACAGCCGCTCCTGCCCGTACGACAGCGGCGGCGCGGTGCCGGCCGGCCGCGGCGGGATGCCGTCGGACGCCGGCCGCCGGCGCAGCCGCTGCTCGAGCAGGGCCCGGCGGGCCGCGGACAGCTCCGGCCCGGACCGGGCCGGCGGACCGGGTTGGGTGGTCGTCACAGGTCCTCCGGAGCTCCGTCGGCCAGCTGCCGCTCGACCTCGTCCTCGGGCAGCTCGGCGATCTGTTCGGCCAGCAGCCGCTCGACCTGGGCGGCGACGCCGGCCACCGTGGTGTCGGCGAAGAACGCCTGGATCGGCAGCTGCACGCCGGTCGCGCCGAGCCGGGCGATCGCCCGCAGCGCCAGCAGGGAATGGCCGCCGAGGGCGAAGAAGTCGTCGTACGCGCCGATCCGGTCGCGGCGGAGCACGTCGGCCCAGATCTCGGCGACCAGCTCCTCGGCCGCCGTGCGGGCCGGCACGAACCCGTCCCCGGCCGTGACGGTCTCCGGCCGGTGGACCGCCCCGGCCGGCTGGCTCACCAGCGGCAGCTCGGACAGCCGCAGCTCCGGCGACCCGAGCGCCGCGGCCAGCACGGACAGGTAGTTGTCCACAATGGATCGCGCTGTGGTCGCGTCGAACAGGTCGCTGCTGTACTCCAGCCGCCCCTCCCGCTGGGCGATCTCGAGCATGAGGTCGTCCTCGGCGGCCCCGAACGTGGTCCCGCTGCCGACCGGCAGGTGGTTGAAGCCGAGCTGGTAGAGCGGCGGCACCCGCGGGTCGCGGGCGCCGGCCAGCGCCTCGACCAGCTTCTGGAACGGCATCTCCTGGTGCTCCCAGGCCGCGAGCACCCGGTGCCGGACCCGGTCGACCAGCTCCAGGAAGGTCGGGTCGCCGCCGGTGTCGACGCGGACGACGACCATGTTGACGAACATGCCGATGAGCGGCTGCAGCTCGGGCCGGTCCCGGCCGGACACCGGCACGCCGACGACGACGTCGTCCTGCCCGGTCAGCCGGCGCAGCAGGGCCGCGTACGCGGCGAGCAGCACCATGAACGGGCTGGCCGACGTGCGGGTGACCAGCCCGGGCAGCGGGTAGGTCAGCTCGGCCGGCAGCGGGAAGAGGAGCTCGTCGCCGGCGAACGTGCGCTGCACCGGCCGGGGCCGGTCGGTCGGCAGCGCGTGCACGACCGGCAGGTCCGCCAGCGCCTCCCGCCAGTACCCGAGCATCCGGTCCAGGGTCGCGCCGGACAGCCGCTCGCGCTGCCAGACCGAGTAGTCGGCGTACTGGACCGGCAGCTCCGGCAGCCGGGCCCGCCGGCCCCCGGCCGCGGCCGCGCAGATCTCGGTCACCTCGGCGTGCAGGTTCAGCTCGGAGGCGGCGTCGACGATCGTGTGGTGGGCCAGGAACAGCAGCCACCACCGGCCCTCCCCGCGGTGCACCAGCCGGGCCCGCCACAGCGGCGGCCGGTCGAGCGGCAGCTCCGACCGGGCCAGCGCGTCGAGCATGCCGGCAGCCTGCTTGTCCTGCTCGTCGGCGGGCAGGTCGGCGAGGTCGGCCTGCCCGACCTCGACCGGCACCGAGGCGTGCACGAGCTGCATCAGCTGCCCGTCGTCGACCCGGAACGACGTCCGCAGCGTCTCGTGCCGACCGACCACCTCCGCGAGCGCCGCGATCACCTGCTCGGCCGGGAGCGGACCGGCGATCGGGATCCGGTCGACGATGTGGAAGAGCGGGACGTCGTGGGCGACCTGGCTGGCCAACCAGACCCGCTCCTGCCCGTACGACGCCGGCACCACCCACGGCTCAGCCATCGGTCGCCTCCCGCAGGCTGCGCGGGCGCATGTCGGTCCAGGCCGAGTCGACGTACGCCAGGCACTCCTGCTCGGTGCCACTCACACCGACCAGGTGCCAGCCCGCCGGTGGCTCGCTGCCCTCGGCCCAGATCGAGTACTGCTCCTCGTCGTTGCGCACGACCGACCAGCGCGGCACCGACGAGCGCTCCCCGGTCACGGCGTCCCTCCCTGTCCCGGGCGGGCCAGCCGCGGGATCGCCCCGCTGCTGTCCGGCTCGGTCCCCGCATCCGCGGCGGCGGCCCGGAGCTGCTCGATCCGGGCCGCCATCCCGGCGACGGTCGGCGCGTCGAACAGCGTCCGCATCGGCAGCCGGACCCCGGCCGCCTCCCGGACCCGGGCCACCAGCTGCACGGCGACGAGCGAGTTGCCGCCGAGGTCGAAGAAGTCGTCGTCCGGGCCCACCGCCGGCACCCCGAGGACCGTGCCCCAGGTCTCGGCCAGCATCCGCTCGAGCTCGCCGCGCGGCGCGGCGCCGTCCGGCACCACCGCGACCTCCGTGCCGCCGGCGGCCGGCCCGTCCGCCGCCTGCACCGCGGTCAGCCGCCGCTCCCGGGCCACCACATCGGCCAGCGGCACCGCGGACAGCACGACCTGCGGGCCGAGGTCGGCCGCGAGCAGCCGGCGGAAGGCCTCGGCGCCGTCGGCCGGCGCGATCCCGCCCGGCTCGGCCGCGGGCCGCGCCGGCGCGCCGGCCGCCGGCTGCGCTCCGGCTCCGGCCGCGGCCTGCGTCGACACCGTCGAGGAGACGGAGTCGGGGTCGACCCGGCGCAGCACGAAGTCGGTGATCGCGACCAGCTCCCGCCCGGCGTCGTCGAGCACGGTGACGTCGGCGGTGACGACCTCGGCCGCGTCCGTACCGTCTGGATCCTGGTAGCGCAGGTGGCTCCAGCACCGGGCCGGCAGCGGCCCGCGGACGAGCACGCGGCCGTAGCTCAGCGGCAGGTAGGACCCGGTGCCGCGGCTGCGGCCGAACGAGGTCGCCACGTCCAGCAGGGCCGGGTGCAGCACCCAGCGCGCCAGGTCGGCGGCCGCCGCGGGCCCGGCCTCGAGCAGGGCGAGCTCCTCGCCGGTGCCGACGTACCACTCCCGCAGGCAGTCCCAGTGCGGTCCGAAGGCGACGGTGCTGACCCGGGCGGACTCGCCGGTGCGGTCCCGCGGCCGGCAGCGGGACCGGATCGCGGCGAGGTCGACGGCCGGAGGCTCGTCCGCGCGGACCGGCCGGGCGCTGCCCCGGGAGTGCAGCACGGTGCCGGTGACGAGCCGGAACCCGCCTCCCCCGAGCGGTTCGACGCGCAGCTCGGCCTCGGCGCCGTCCGGTACGGACAGCGGCGCGACGAACGCGACGTCCCGGAGCTCGACTGTGCCGGTGCCGCCGCTGCCGCCGGCGGCGCGCAGGCACTCCAGGTGGGCCGTGCCCGGCAGCACCGGGACGCCGGCGATCCGGTGCTCGTCGAGCACCCATGAGCCGGCCGCGGAAAGCGTGCCGACGCAGGTGCCGTCCGGCCGCCGGCCGGTCAGCAGCGGGTGGTCGAGCGGGGTGACCGCCGGGTCGGCGTGCAGCGCCCGGAACGCGTCCGGCACGGCGGTCTCCGCGGCCATGCCGACGTCCCGCCAGCCGCCCCAGTCGACCGAGACGACCCGGGCCGGCCAGCCGTGCCCGGACCGGGCGTACGCGTCCAGGAACGCGTTGGCCGCGCAGTAGTCGACCTGGCCGAACCCGCCGGACAGCGCGGTCACCGACGAGCACAGCACGACCGCGTCGAGCGCCAGGTCGCCGAACGCCTGCTGCAGCGCCAGCGTGCCGGCCAGCTTCGGCGCCAGTACCGCCACCGCGGCGTCCCGCTGCCTGACCTCGGCCATGCCTCCGCCGGGCAGGCCCGCCGCGTGCACGATGCCGTCCAGGCCGCCGAAGCGTGCCTCCACCTCGGCCCGGACGTGTTGCAGCGCCGCGGGGTCGGTGACGTCGGCCGCGACGGCGAGCACCTCGGCGCCGGCGGCCTCGATCCGGCGGATCGCGGCGATGGCGCGGCCGGTGCGGTCGGCGGTGCCGTGTACGGCGACGTACCCGTCCCACTCGGCCCGGTCCGGCAGCCCGGTCCTGGACAGCAGCACCAGCCGCGCCCGGTGCCGGGTGGCGAGGTCCTCGGCCAGCGTGATCCCGACCCCGCCGAGGCCGCCGGTCACCAGGTAGCGGCCGCGGTCGCGGAGCCCGCCGGGCCCGTCGGCGACCGGGAGTTCGGCCGGCTCGGTCGACCGCCGCCAGCGCCGGCGGCCGCGCAGCGCGACCGGCTCGCCGTCGGGAGCGCGCAGCAGCTCGGCGACGACCGCCTCGGCCGGGACGTCCGCGTCGAGGTCGACGTGCCGGACCCGCAGCTCGGGGCTCTCCAGCGGGACCACCCGGGCGATCCCGGCGACCGTGGCGTGCTCCGGCCGGGTCAGCTCGCTGCCGGTGACGTCCTCGGTGCCGGCGGTCAGCACGTCCAGCTGCGCCGGCTCCGCCGAGCCCGCGACCAGCGCCTGGGTGAGCCAGAGCAGGCTGAGCAGGCCGGTCTCCTGCGCCTGCCACGCCGCGTCGAGGTCGGTGCCGGCCGGGTCGCCGGCCAGCGCCCACGCGTGCACGACCCGTTCCAGGACGCCGGTCCCGGCCAGCGCGCCGACCAGCGCGTCGTAGTCCTCCCGCCGGTCCGGCCGGAGCACGAACCCGGTCCCGGTCGACGCGTGCGCGGTTCCGGGCCGCACCTCGACGACCTCGGCGCCGGTCGCACGCAGCCCGGCCGCGACGGCCTCACCGGTCGGGTCGGCGACGAAGACGAGCGCCCGGGCCGGCGCGGGACCGGCAGCGACCGGCGGCAGCTGGCGCCACACCGGCACCTCCGCCCAGTGCTCGACCGGGCGCGAACCGGCCGCCGCCCGGGCGACCGGCGCGGTCTGCGGTGCCGCCTCCGGGCTGACCCAGTGGTGCTCCCGCTGGTAGGGGTAGCCGGGCAGCGCCACCCGGCGGCCCGGCTCGCCCGCGCCCAGCTCGACCGGGACGCCGGCGACCCAGAGCCGCCCGGCCGCGGCGGCGATCGTGGTGCAGTCGTCGGCCTTGTCGGATGCGCCCGGCAGGCTGTGCGCGGGCGGCCGGCCCGACCCGCGCTGCTGCATCCGCGCCAGGCTCGCCAGCTGCCGGCCCGGCCCGCACTCGAGCAGCTGGTAGCCGCCGTCGTCGAGGAGCACCCGCGCGCAGTCCCCGAAGCGGACCGGCCGGCGCAGGTGGTCGGCCCAGTACGCGGGCGAGGTCGCCTGCTCGTCGGTGATCCAGGTGCCGGAGACGTCGGACAGGAACGGGATCCCGGGCGCCCGCCGCGGCACCGCGGCGACCGCGGCGGCGAACTCGCCGAGGATCGGCTCCATCATCGCCGAGTGGAAGGCGTGCGACGTGCGCAGCGTCGTGCAGCGGATCCGCTCGGCCCGCAGCCGCTCGGCCAGCTCCGCGACCGCGGTCGGCTCGCCCGCGACCACGCAGGTGTCCGGGCCGTTGACGACCGCGACGGAAAGGTCGTCCGGCAGCAGCGGGGCGACCGCGTCCTCGCCGCGCTGGACCGCCAGCATCGCGCCCGGCGGCATCGACTGCATGAGCCGGCCGCGGGTGGCCACCACCGACAGCGCGCCCGGCAGCGTGAACACGCCGGCGACCGTGGCCGCGACGTACTCGCCGATCGAGTGGCCGACCATCGCGGCCGGGCGGACGCCCCAAGACCGCCACAGCTCCGCCAGCGCGTGCTCGACCGTGAACAGCGCGGGCTGGGTGAGCGCGGTCTGCCGCAGCCTGGCGTCGGCATCGGCCCGGTCGCCGGTGCCGAGCAGCAGCGGCCGGAGGTCCTCGCCGAGCATCGGCCGCAGCAGCTCCGCGCACTCGTCCACCGCCGCCGCGTACGCCGGCTCGGCCTCGTAGAGCTGCGCGCCCATCCCCGCGTACTGGGCGCCCTGCCCGGAGAACAGCATCCCCACCGGCGGCGGCGGGTCGGCGGCCTCGCCGGTCGCCAGCCGCGCGCCGCCGCCGAGCGCGGCCACGGCGTCGGCCGGGTCGCTCGCCACGGCCGCGGCCCGGTGCGGGTATTCGGTGCGACCGGTACGCAGCGTGTGGGCCACCGCGGCGAGGTCCACCTCGGGCGTCGCGGCGAGGTGGTCGGACAGTCGGCGCACCGCCGCGTCCCGGGCGGCCGGCGTGCGGGCCGACACCTGCAGCAGCTGCGCGGACCGCCGCGACGGCGGGGTCGCCGGCAGCGGCGGCGCCTGCTCGAGCTCGACATGGGCGTTGGTGCCGCCGATGCCGAACGAGCTCACCGCCGCCCGCCGCGGGCCGCCGTCACCGTCCCACCTGGACAGCGTCGACGCGACGAAGAACGGGCTGCCGTCGAAGTCGATCTCCGGGTTGGGCTGCTCGAAGTTGACCGTCGGCGGGATCGTGCCGTGCTGCAGGGCGAGCACCGCCTTGATGACGGCGACGACGCCGGCGGCGTGGCTGAGGTGGCCGATGTTGGACTTCACCGAGCCGATCCCGCACCAGCCCCGGTCGGTGCCGGCCTTGCCGTAGACCGCGGTGAGCGCGGCGACCTCGATCGGGTCGCCGAGCGCGGTGCCGGTGCCGTGCGCCTCGACGTAGCCGATCGTGCGCGGGTCGACCCCGGCCACGCCGAGCGCCTCGGCGATGACCGCGGCCTGTCCGTCGACGCTCGGCGCGGAGAAGCCGACCTTGCCGGCACCGTCGTTGTTGACCGCGTTGCCGAGCACGACCGCGCGGATCCGGTCGCCGTCGGCGACCGCGTCGGACAGTCGCTTGAGGACGACCGCGCCGACCCCGCTGCCCCAGATCGTGCCGTCGGCCTTGGCGTCGAACGGCCGGCAGTGCCCGTCGCCGGAGGTGTAGCCGTCCGCGGCCGGGTAGCCGGCGCCGTGCGGCAGCTCGACGCAGACGCCACCGGCGAGCGCGAGGTCGCACTCGCCGCCGCGCAGCGCCTCGCACCCGAGGTGGATCGCGACCAGCGAGGTCGAGCAGGCCGTGTGCAGGGTCAGGCTCGGTCCGCGCAGGTTCAGCCGGTACGACACGGTGGTGGCCAGGTAGTCGGCCTTGTTGCCGACCGCGACGCCGAGGTTGCCGGCCGACGCGTACGCGGCCGGGTTCCGGCGGACGTTGAGCCACTCGTACTCGGGCGCGCCGGAGCCGCCGTACACGCCGATCGCGCCGGGGTAGCGGACCGGGTCGCAGCCGGCGTCGACCAGCGCGGCGTGCGCCTGCTCGAGGAACAGTCGCTGCTGCGGGTCGGCCAGCCGCGCCTCCCGGGCGGTCATCCCGAACAGGCCGGCGTCGAAGTACTCGACCTGGTTGAGCACGGGTGCGGCCGGGACGTAGTCGGGGCTGTCCACGACGTCCTCGCCGATGCCCTTGGCCAGCAGCTCCTCGCGGCTGAAGAAGGTGACCGACTCCACCCCGTCGACGAGGTTGCGCCAGAACCGGTCGATGTCGTCCGCGCCCGGTACACGCGCGCTCATCCCGACGATCGCGATCGGCTCGGCGCCCTCGGGCTCGGTCATCTCAGCTGCCTCCCTCCGGCTGGCCGGCGCGGCCGGCCGCCCTGGTCCTGCCGCGGCCGCGGCGGGCAGCCGCGCGGCGCTCCGCCTGGTCGAGCCCGGCGGCGGCGACCGGCCCGGGTCCGCCGGCCAGGCCGTCGAGGTGGGCGGCGAGCGCCCGTACGGTCGGGTACCGGAACAGGTCCACGACGCGGACGTCGCGGCCGGTCCGGGCGGCGAGCCGGGACTGCGCCACGACCGCGGCCATCGAGGTGCCGCCGACCTCGAAGAACGCGTCGATCGCGCGCACCGGCCCACGGCCGAGGATCTCCTCCCACACTGCTGCCACCACCCGCTCGGTCTCGGTGGCCGGCGCCGACCCCGCCGCAGCGGCCACGCCTGCCGAGCCAAAGCCGGCCTCGCGGGCCGCCGCGCCCGGCTTCGGTCCGCCGGCTGCGCCCGGTCCGGCGGTCCGGTCGCCGGCCGAGTCCGCGGCGGTGGCAGCGGAGTCGGCAGCGGTGGCCGACAGCTCGGTCGCACCGGGGAGGTGGGCCGCGGCCACCGGGGCGTCGGGGGCGGCGACGAGCTGGTCGAGCAGCGCGGCGTAGCCGCGCAGGAGGCGGCGGATCCGCGCCGCGTCGTACAGGTCCGGGTTGTACGTGATCTCCACCGCGTACGTGCCGTCCCGGTCGACCACGTACCCGGTCAGGTCGAACGCGGACCCGGGCAGGCCCGGCGCGACCCGCTCGGTCCGCAGCCCGGCCAGCGCCAGCCGCGGCTCCGGGAAGTTGTAGACGTTGAACAGCACCTGCACCAGCGCCGACCGGGACGCGTCCCGCGGCAGCGCGAGCGCGTCCACCACCCGCTCGATCGGCGCGCTCGGCCGGGCCAGCACCGCGACCAGCTCGTCGGCCGCGGCCCGGACCCGCTCGGCGAACGTCGCGCCGGCCGCGAGCCGCGCCCGCAGCGGGACCACGTCGACGAAGAACCCGACCAGCGGGTGGAACTCGGCCCGGCGCCGGTCCGCAGCCGGCGTGCCGAGCACCAGGTCGGCCCGGCCGGTGATCCGCCCGGCCAGCTCCGCGAACGCGGCGAACAGCACCGCCGGCGGGGGCGCCCCGACCCGGGCGGCGATCGACCGGACCCCGGCCGCGGTCGCCGGGTCGAGGGTGGTCGCCTCCTGCGCGCCGCGGTGGGTCTGCACGGGCGGCCGGCGCCGGTCCCGGGGGAGGTCGAGCACGGCCGGGGCGCCGGCGAGGTGGGCGGTCCACCAGCCCAGGTCGGCGGCACCCCGGGCGGCGTCCCGCGCGGCCCGCCAGGCCACGAAGTCGGCGTACCGGGTGGCCGGGGCCGGCAGCCGCGGCTCGCGCCCGGCCCGGGCGGCGTCGTACGCCCGGCCGAGGTCGGCCAGGTACGGCCGCTGCGACCAGCCGTCGAACACCAGGTGGTGGAAGGTCAGCGCGAGCACGTGGTCGTCGGCGCCGAGCCGCAGCAGCCGGGCCCGCCACAGCGGGCCGGTCGCCAGGTCGAACCGCTCCGCGGCCGCCGCGGCCAGCCGGCCGGGCAGCGCCTGCTCGCCGGCCTCCTCGACGGCCAGGTCGGCCGCGTCGACCGGCGGGTCGACCTCGACCGACGGGACGCCGTCGGAGTCCGGCACCCGCCACCGCAGCACCTCGTGCCGGCGGGCTACCTCGGCCAGCGCGACCCGCAGCGCCGGCACGTCCAGCGGGCCGAGCAGCCGCTCGGCCAGCGCGATGTTGTACGCGGCGGACTCCGGCGCGAGCTTGTCCGCGAACCACAGCCGGCGCTGGGCCGCGGACACCGCGGGCGGGCTGCCGGCCGGCAGGTCGCCGCCCTCCAGCGGGGCGGCCGCCGCGGCCCGCTCGGCGATCCCGGCGACCGTGCGGCCGGCGAACACGTCCTCGACCGAGATGCCGCGTCCGGTGCGGGCGCGCAGGTCCGCGACGAGCCGCATCGCGGTGATCGAATGGCCGCCGGCGGCGAAGAAGTCGTCGTCCGCGCCGACCGCGTTCCCGGCGACGCCGAGCAGCGGCGCCCACACCTCGGCCACGGCCCGCTCCAGCGGGCCGTCCGGCGCCGGGCCGGACCGGCCCGACGGGCCCGGGGCCAGGGCGAGCAGCGCGGCCGAGTCGACCTTGCCGGACGCGGTCAGCGGGAAGCGGTCGAGCTCGACCACCCGGGCCGGCACAGCCGCCGCCGGCAGCCGGTCCCGGCAGTGCGCCCGCAGCGCGTCCGGGTCGAGCGCGCCGCCCGCCGCCGCGGTCGCGAACCCGACCAGCTCGGTGCCGGCCGGCCCGTCGACAGCCTCGACGACCGCGTGCCCGACCGCCGGATGCGCCCGCAGCACCGCCTCCACCTCGCCGGTCTCCACCCGCTGGCCGCGTACCTTGACCTGCCGGTCGAGCCGGCCGAGGAACAGCAGCGCGCCGTCCGGCAGCCGGACCACCCGGTCGCCGGTGCGGTACAGCCGGGCGCCGGGGTCCGGGCCGAACGGGTCCGGCACGAACCGGGCCGCGGTCAGCCCGGGCCGGCCGAGGTAGCCGCGGGCCAGCCCGGTGCCGCCGACCAGCAGCTCGCCCGGCGTGCCCGGCGGCACCGGCCGCATCGCCTCGTCGACGACGTACGCGCGCTGGCTGGGCAGCGGGCCGCCCATCGGCACCGGCCGGTCCCACCGGCCCGCGGTCTCGAAGCCGGTCACGCACACGGTCGCCTCGGTGGGTCCGTAGCAGTTGAGGAAGCGCCGGACCGGCGCCTCGGCCGGGCCGGCCCAGCGCTCCACCTGCTCCGGACCGGGCGCCTCCGCCCCGGTGATCAGCGTGCACCAGTCCGGCAGCCGACCGGGGTCGAGCAGCGGGAGCAGCGACACCGGCAGGCAGCCCCAGGTGACCCGGTGCTCCTCGGCGAAGCGCTGCAGCCGGGCGGGGTCGGTCCGGTCGGCCTCGGCGGCGAGCGCGACCTGCCCGCCGGCCGCCAGCGGCACGAGCAGGTCCAGGACGGAGACGTCGAAGCCGAGGCCGGCGTACCCGAACGCCCGGGTGCCGGCGTCCACCCCGGTCAGCCCGCCGAACGCGACCGCGAACGAGGTGACCGCGCGGTGCTCGACGACCACGCCCTTGGGCCGGCCGGTCGAGCCCGAGGTGTAGAGAACGTACGCCGCGTCCGCGGGCCGGGCCGGGACCGGCTGCGGGGTGGCGACCGAACCGGGCCCCGGCACCGGCACGAGCGGCCGGTCCGCACCCGGGAGCCTCCGCGTCCCGCCGGCCTCCGCGAGCGCCCGGGTCCCGTCCGGGTCGGCGACGACCGCGACCGGGTCGGCGTCGGCCAGGATCTCGGCTCGCCGGGCCGCCGGTCCGTCCGGGTCCAGCGGCACGTACGCCGCGCCGGACAGCAGCGTGCCGAGCACGCCGACGACCAGCTCCGGCCGCCGGCGCAGGCACAGGCCGACCCGGCGCTCCGGCCCGGCGCCGAGCGCACGCAGGTCGGCGGCCAGCCGGGCGGCCCGGCCGGCCAGCTCGCCGTACGCCAGCCGCGCGTCCCACTGCCGCACGGCGACCGCATCCGGGCGCGCGGCGGCCCGGGCGAGCACCAGGTCCGCCACCGTGCCCGCCGGCACCGGCACCCGCGGGCCCTCGGTCCACTCCCGCGGCTCCACCGCGGCCACAGTGGTCATGCCCGTGGTCATGCCTGCTCCCCGGCCGCCGACCGCCGCGGGTCGACCACCTGCAGCCGCAGCTCCCAGGAGTAGCGCCGGCCCCCGGCGTCGGGCAGCCAGGCCTGCTCGACGGCCGGCAGCATCTCGGTGACCGTGACCGGGACGTCCTCGCCGCCGGCCTCGGCCGCGCCGCGCACCTGGGCGGCGAACGAGGCCGCGAACTGCGGGCTGGACAGGTCGACGTACGACGGCTTGGTCTCGGTGCCGAGCTTGACGAAGACCCGCTCGGGCAGGTCGAGCGCCCGCCGCCAGCGCCGGACGGCCAGGTAGCGGGCGCGCTCGCCGATCACGCCGGCCAGCCTGGTCGCGCCGGCCGTGGTCCGCCAGGTCTCCCTGGCCAGCACCAGCCGGTCGACGGTGACCCGGGGGGTGTGCGGCAGCGGGCTGACGGCCTTCAGCCCGTCGACGGCGTGCATGGAGATCAGCCCGGAGAACACCTCGACGACCGGCCAGGTGCGCCCGTCCGGGCCGCGCACCCGCAGCTCGCCACCGACCTCCTCGACGACCGCGGCGGTCACCGGCAGCAGCCGGTCCCGGTCCGCGCCGGAGGTGGCCGCGAACGCCAGCTGCCGGTCGGTCGGCCCGGCCAGCGACTCCACCAGCCGGCTGGTGTAGCGGGGGTAGTCGGCCGGCAGCAGCAGCCGCACCCGGTGCGGGCCGAGGTCGGCGGCGAGCGCCGCCCGCAGCCGTTCCGGGTCGGGGTGCCGGTCGGTGAACACCCTCGAGTCGAAGGTCGGCCAGGCGGCGTGCAGCTCGCCCAGCACGACCAGGTAGTCGCCGCGCCGCAGGGCGTCCACGCCGTCCGCGGCCACCTGCAGATCCGGGCTGTGCAGCCCGGCCGCCGACCAGCTCACCCCGACATCGGGGAACGCCGCCTCCAGCCGCGGCCGGACCTCGTCGGCGGTCAGGTCGAGCCGGGCCCGCCCGGCGTCGGCGGCCAGGTCGAACACGCCGGCCCAGCGGGCGGCGAAGTCGCGGGCGACCGCGTCGACCGGCCGCTCGCCGGCG